>CAISYX010000186.1 GCA_903889815.1 uncultured Gammaproteobacteria bacterium | reverse complement strand
GGCGATGTGCCACTGGTCAAATTTGAAACGACCGATACAGATTCATAGCCCCTGCGCGGACAAAGGGGGTGTCCGTATCTACACTGCGCACGACAAACTGTTCGCCGCGTCAAGCAGAGGCTGCTCTGGAGCACCAAGCCGCGAATCCGGTCTATCGAGGCACCCAGAAGAAGACCAGCCAGTCGCGAAGTGGTTCTGCGCCTTCGTAGACTGACTGATCCAGGGTTCTGCCGGCCTTGTCGGCCCACATCTGCATCATCGCGAGACGTTCTTCGCCAAATTTTTCGATGGCCGTCATTTCAAAAGTCGCGTCGCCGATTCGGAGCCAGCCATCACCACCGTCCTCCTGCACGCGCCGGGCCCAATAGCCGCCGTCAGGGCGCGTGGCTGTAATAATGCCCTCTGGGGTGGCCACCCAGGACAAGTAGTCCACAAATGGCGGAAAACCGACATGCTTCTTCATCAGGGGCCCCTGAACAGTGCCATTGAGAACCGAGAAGTCGCTTAGTGCGGGGGTTGGTGTGCCTCCGAGAATGATGCCAGGAGTTCGGGCGAGCCCCGTATTGCTGAGGTAGGGAGCTGTGAACATCCAGCTCAATATACCAACCAGAATCACACCTGCGGCGCTGATTCTTATGATGTTCTTCTTGCTCACTGTGCATTCTCCTCGTTGTTATTGTCGTTATCGGCTCCAGCGGACCGGAGCGAATTTGGAAATTGACGGTGGTGCTGACTCAGTCTTTGCCGCCCCTTGCTGCAATGCTGGGTCAGTTCTTCTGGCACGCGCCACGACCCTAACACCCGGTATCGCAGGGCGTCAATGCAGGCATCTCGCCTGCCTTAACTGGGAGGTCGAGAACGGACCATTTTTCACTCCTTGCCTGCTGAAGCGGCTTCGAGATTGAGATTCCATAATTTGTCTGTACACTCTCGCAGGCCAAATCAAGATCTTTCCCCCGACCTTCAGCAGCCGGCCATAATAAAAAGGAGATCATAATGAAGAAATTGCAGCAGGCGTTCACGTGGATTATCACTGGATGTCTGAGCTTGCCGGCACTCGGACAAGGACTGATCGAGGCAGGGCCCAGCCCCTATGAGTTCATTACGGAATCGTGGATGAAACCGTTTGCGGCTGAGGGCTTCACCTTTGGTGGCACCTCCAGTGTGGTGGTGGAATCACAGGACCGCATCTTCATTCTGCAGCGGGGCGAGACTCAGCTGCCAGATCCTCTTCCCCCCGAATACACGACATTTGCTGGTTCCATGGGTTGGAATGTCCTGCGTGGTCAGGGTCGGGTATGGCAGAACGTCCTCTATGTCATCAACAGCGAAGGCGAAGTTCTGGAGGTGTGGGATCAGTGGGACCATCTGTTCGAGGGAACTGACGGCCCTGGCCCGCACAAGTTGCGCATCAGCCCCTATGATCCAGAAAAACGTCTCTGGCTGATCGATGAGACGGGCCACATCATCTACGTATTTTCCAATGACGGCAGTCGCTTGCTGATGACATTGGGGGAGAAGAACATCCCTGGCCGGGATGCCACGCATTACCACATGCCACAGGACGTAGCCTTCCTTCCAGACGGGAAGTTTCTGGTTGCAGACGGGCTGGGTGACAACAAACGAATCGTCATCCGTGACCCCTCTGGCGGCTACCTTGGCGAGTTCGGAGAGGCAGGCGACCTGCCCCATCAGTTTGCGAGCGTGCACTCCCTGGCATGGGGACCCAACGAACATCTCTACGCCCTGGACCGGGACAAGCGGGACATCAAGGTATTCCGCCAGACCGCAGCACGTGACAGCGCCAATTATCCGCAGTTCCAGTACGTCAAGACCTGGACGGGCCTGGGATTGCCGCTGGACATTATCGTGACTGAGAACGCTGCCTGGGTGACGGACTTGAATCCCCCAAAGATCGTCAAGTTTGATCTGGAAGGCACGCCAACCTACGTCTTCAATCTGCCCGTTGAAGGTCCCGACATGTGGATCGAAATGCATTCGGCTTCCATCGATGAGGATGGCAATCTCTATGGCACGGACAATCAGGCCGGGCGCCCGCAGAAGCTCGTGCCCAAACCGGACGCCGACCCTGCCCTGATCGTTGGCCAGCCTTACGTTCCCCGCTGAGGTTTTCACAGCAGTCGCCAACACAAGATCATGGGACCCACTATGACCACGCCCCGGATGTCCAGCCCGTTGCTGAGCGGCAATTACCTGAGTGACTCCGAAGCGTCCGCCCTGGCGGAGCTTCGGGACACGGCCGCCCTGGCGGCCGCAGCGTCGCTTCTGCGGGATCGTGGACACGGCAGGCTCGTCACTTACTCACGCAAGGTCTTCATTCCACTCACGCACCTGTGCCGTGATGTCTGTCACTATTGCACCTTCGCCAAGACTCCCAGGCACATCGGACAGGCTTACATGACCGTGGACGCGGTACTGGACCTGTGTCGGCAAGGCGCAGCCAGTGGGTGCCAGGAAGCCTTGTTCACGCTCGGCGAAAAGCCGGAGTTGCGCTACAGTGCCGCCCGCAATGCCCTCGACGAAATGGGCATGTCCACCACGCTGGAATACGTGCACAAAGTCGCAGCGGCTGTACTGGCAGAGACCGGCCTGCTGCCCCACATCAACGCCGGATGCATGACAGCGGAGGAAATTGCCCTGCTGCGACCAGTCAGCGCGTCCATGGGCATCATGCTGGAATCGGCTTCGTCCAGGTTGTGCGAAAAAGGCATGCCGCACTACGGCTCTCCAGACAAGGATCCTGCTCGACGATTGGAGACGATAGCGCTGGCGGGGCAGGCCAGTGTGCCGTTTACTTCAGGCATCCTGATCGGCATTGGCGAGACGCGTCGTGAGCGCATCGATGCACTGCTCGCACTCAGGCGCCTGCACGAGCAATACGGTCATATCCAGGAAATCATCGTGCAGAACTTCCGGGCCAAGCCCGGCACCCGGATGGCTCAGGCGCCGGAGCCCGACCTCGACGATCTGCTGTGGACCATTGCAGTTGCCCGCCTGTTGTTCGGCTCCGAAATGAATATTCAGGCACCGCCCAATCTCAGCCCTGGTGTACTGCCTCAGCTGATTGCAGCCGGCATCAATGATTGGGGCGGTGTCTCACCGCTGACCCCCGACCATGTCAATCCCGAGGCTCCCTGGCCGCACCTTGACCTGCTGGCCCGCGAGACTGCAGCGGCAGGGAAATTTCTGGAACAACGCCTGACGGTGTACCCCGCCTATGCGCTGAATGGAAAGCGCTGGCTGGACGCAGGCGTCCGCCCCGCCGTGCTGAAGCTGATGGACAGCGGCGGTCTCGCCCGGCGCGATGCCTGGACGCCCGGAGAGAGTGTAGAGGTGCCGGTAATGGAATCCCGCTTGCTGAATGCCCCCCTCAAGAATGAGGACGTGAGCCCGGAAGTGCTGGAGATCGTGGCACGATGCAGCGCCGGTGAGCGGGTGGACGAGGTGTCGGTCACCCGACTTTTCGAGTCTCGCGGCAATGATTTCGTATTCATAGTCCGGCAGGCCGATGCGCTTCGCCGGGCGGTGTGCGGCGACACTGTCAGCTACGTCGTCAACCGCAATATCAACTATACCAACGTGTGCTACTTCAAATGCCAGTTCTGTGCCTTTTCCAAGGGACGACACAGTGAGAACCTGCGTGGCAAACCCTATGACATCAGTGCGGAGGAACTCGCCCGCCGCTGCATCGAGGCCTGGGAAAGAGGGGCTACCGAGGTGTGCCTGCAAGGAGGAATTCACCCCGACTATACAGGTCAGACCTACCTTGACATTGTGCACACGGTCAGAACGGCAACGCCCGAAATGCATATTCATGGCTTCTCTCCGCTGGAAGTCTGGCAGGGAGCTAAGACGCTGAACATCAGTCTGGACGAATTCCTCCAGCAGTTGAAACTGGCAGGTCTCAACACTTTGCCGGGCACTGCCGCCGAAATTCTTCATGATGAGGTGCGCGCCGAACTTTGCCCCGACAAGCTGCGAACCGAGGAATGGCTGGCAGTGATGGAAGCCGCCCACAGAGTGGGCTTCAGAACCACGGCCACCATCATGTATGGCCACATCGAAACTCCCGCGCACTGGGCGAGTCATCTGCTGCGTCTGCGCGATCTGCAGGCTCGCACCGGGG
>CAISYX010000185.1 GCA_903889815.1 uncultured Gammaproteobacteria bacterium | reverse complement strand
GAGAATCGATTTACTCTTCAGATTGGAGATCCCAACACAATCGCATATCTCACAAGAATCAGCACCATTGCAGACTTTCGAAGGAAAGACATGGCTGCAGGAGGCCAAGGCGCTCCACTTGCACCCTTGTTTCACCAGGACTTTTTCGGCCAAGGTGGCAAACGAAGAGCCGTACTCAATGTTGGTGGCATTGCGAACATCACCTTGTTGCAGTCTGATTTGCAAACTTCGATCGTGGGCTTTGATACTGGGCCCGGCAATGTCCTGATGGACTCATGGATCAGGCTCAAGCGTAATCTTCCTTACGATCACTCCGGTAACTGGGCGAAATCTGGCGAAGTCAGTGTCGAGCTGCTGAACGCCTTGCTGACGGAGCCCTATCTCGGACGGCCCGCTCCCAAAAGTACGGGCCGTGAACTGTTCAATCTGGCATGGCTGCAGGACAAGCTCCACGATTTCGGCACTCTTCGTGATGAAGATGTCCAAGCCAGTTTGCTCGCATTCACCGCTCGCAGCATTGCCGAAAGTGTCGATTGGCACGCGAAGGGCATAGAGGAAATCATTATGTGTGGCGGTGGAGCACACAATATTGAATTGATGGCAGCGCTTGAGAAGCTGATACCCTTTGCCAGCGTCACTTCAAGTGAGGAGGCAGGACTCGCACCAGACTGGGTAGAAGGTGTGGCGTTCGCGTGGATGGCACGCAAAGCCTGGATGGGAGAAGCTATCTCCACGGGCTCTGTTACAGGCGCTAGCCGTGCATGCATACTCGGGGGGATTTACGAAAACGAGGCGCCAGATGACGGCAACTTACATTGAGAAGGATGACCCACAACCGCAGGTAGTTGCAGCCAATGGGTTGATTACAACAAATTTGGCGCCTTGCAAGCCCTCGACATAATCCACGCGCGCGCCAGTGAGATACTGGTAGCTCAGGGGATCAACCAGCAATTCCGCGCCATGATTGTCGATGACCGAATCATCTTCGTTGACGGCTTCATCGAAGCTGAATCCATACTGAAATCCTGAACACCCGCCTCCCGTGACAAACACGCGCAATTTCAGCTTTGGATTGCCCTCCTCGGCAATCAGGGTTTTGACCTTGTTTGCCGCATTCTGCGTCATGGTGATGATCGTCGGATCATGGGATTGGACAGCGGACATTGAGGCACCATCAGTTATCGAAGGCTCGCGGCTGGCGAGCGAACAGGATTATGTCGAAACCTGAGTAATTCAGTCAACTATTGAATCTGCATCTGAAGTGCGTTCGAAAGCCAAAGTTGCCGACTGAGTTGAGGAGAGCCGCTTTGCATCCTGTTGCGCGCGGCCTATGTGCATCAGGCTGCCATTAATCTCCGAGCCCATCACCATTTCAATCAGGTTGTAGAAAACATTGCCCATCACAACAGCCTTCGCTGCAAGTTCGAGGTGCTTCGCGCAGTGCAGATCTCCTTCTACCAAGCCGTTGATTACGGCAGCCGGCACCCAGACCTCTCCCTCTACAACGCCTCCATCTGCAAGCCTCAGAACAGCACCAGATTCATCATCGGCGAACACATTGCCGCGAATCCGACCTTCTATGATCAACTCCCCGGAGAAGCGCAAATCTCCGACAATTTCGGTGTGCCGGGAAATCAGTGTGTGGGCCGGCCCACCTGCAAGATTTGTCTTTGATCCTGATCCGAACATTTCACACTTCCTCAACTGACCAACTGGATACCTTTTCGGCCTTGTACTCGAACGGACGACTTGTTTCAGCACGCACTTCTATCTGCTCCGGAACAAATCCTGGCGGAAGATCAAACTCTGCCTCATGCGTCTGGAAATACTTGAACTCCAGCGTATCTTCGAAAACGTCAGGAGTTCGTATCAGCTCTGCCATACCGTAAATCTTGCGCTCATTTGCTTCCTGACCTACCAGAGTGATCTCGACACTTCCCTCAACCGTGCTATCGCCTGCTCCGGCCAGCGTGAAGACAGCCCGATAGCGATATGATCCAGATGTGCTTCCCGGCATCACAAGCAGCTCGGCAACGATCAGCCCCAGCTCGGCAGAATCCGGCGACATTACCTGGCGGTAAAAGGATACATCCTGCTCCAGTTGCATTATGCGTTCACGCAACCCATTGATAGTGCTCTGAACTTCCTCCGTTGCCCGCTGATCCACGAGATTGTCACGCCCTATCATGGCCAGTTCAGCACGCAAGCCGGATATCTGTTCCTGTGCCTGAATGAGCGCCTCGCTCAACAACACATTCTCATCACCTACTTCTACATGTTCACGTGAAGCTCCGTAGTAGCCCCAGTACAAGCCGGCCAATGCCGCCAGAAATACTCCTGTGGCAAAGGAGACAACGAGCGCCACAGGCAACCAGGGTCGGTAAGGCACTACCACCATTCTGATCTGCCTGCTTCCCTTGACGGCATTGGCCATGGGGTTCAGTGCCTCATGGCAGAAGAGCGACGGTTTGCAGGCCTTCCGCCTCATCCAGTCCGAACATGATGTTCATGTTCTGGATGGCCTGTCCTGAGGCACCTTTTACAAGATTGTCGATGACCGACATCACTACCACCATGTTGTTTGCCGGCAGGTAGCACACGCCTATCTGGCAATGGTTCGCACCGCGCACATTGCGCGTGGCAGGATATTTGCCGTTGGGCAAGACGTCCACGAAAGGCTCATCCCGGTAGCGAGTCTCAAAAACAGCCTGCAGGTCCACGCTCTGTTTTCCAGCCTTCAGCGGCGCGTAGAGTGTGGCATGAATGCCGCGGATCATGGGCGTGAGGTGTGGTATGAACGTGAGTTTGACAGGCTCGCCCGCATATGAATCAAGGCCCTGACATATTTCAGGAAGGTGCCGGTGACCAGCCACACCATAGGCATGCAGCGACTCGGAAGCCTCGGAAAGAAGACTACCAACGGCCGCCTTGCGACCAGCACCACTGACACCGGATTTGGCATCTGCGATCAGACTCTGTGTATCAACCAGGCCCTGCTCCAGCAATGGCAGAAAGCCCAGCTGGATCGCCGTCGGATAACAGCCGGGCACGGCAAGCAACTGTGCGCCAGCTATTCTGCTGCGATTCACTTCCGGCAGGCCATACACTGCCTGCGCCAGATACTGCGGGCTCTCATGAGAAACGTTGTACCACTTCTCCCAAAGCGCCTGGTCCTTCAAGCGAAAATCCGCCGACAGGTCGATGACGCGAACTCCACGCGTGAGCAACTCCGGCACCGTCTTCATGGCCACTGCGTGAGGGGTAGCATAAAAAACAACATCACAGGTGTACAGGGCATCGGTGTCCGGCGCAGAGAACGCCAGATCCACATGTCCGCGCAGATTCGGGAAAAGATCGGCGACCGCCGTGCCCTGCATTTCGCGGGATGTGATGACTTCAATACGGACGTCCTTGCGGGGAGCCAGCAAACGCAATAACTCCACTCCGGTATAACCCGTTGCTCCGACAATGCCCACCTTGATCATCTATATCTCCGTAACAGCCATAAGATGCTGACTTGAATGACTAAATTCTGAACCGTTATCAAAACTGCGGCCCGGCATGATACCGCCGTTTGCAGGCTCGATCCATTCAATCAGCTGTGCTAACTTACCGCCTCGAATCAAGCAGCCGAGCGCTGTCGCATCAAGGCAAGGGGGCCGTATGCTGTGGGTCAAGGCGTTTCATATCGTGGCGGTTGTCTGCTGGTTTGCCGCCATCTTTTATCTGCCCCG
Source organism: uncultured Gammaproteobacteria bacterium (assembly GCA_903889815.1). Classification (GTDB taxonomy): domain Bacteria; phylum Pseudomonadota; class Gammaproteobacteria; order Pseudomonadales; family Pseudohongiellaceae; genus UBA5078. The sequence continues at coordinate 15,592 of CAISYX010000185.1, read as the reverse complement.
CCTGTTTGTGTACCACGCCATGGCTGAAGATCAGATCAGCCGGGACCGTTTCATTATCATGGAGCGCAAACTGATCAACGGCATCGGCACACCCTCGGCGATCATAACCATTGCGCTTGGAATCTGGCTCATCAGTTTCGATGCCGGGTACTACATGAGCTCTGGATGGATGCATGCCAAACTCGGACTGGTACTCCTGCTCGTGGCCTACCACGTGATGTGCTACCGCTTCGTGCTCGATTTCCGCGCTGGACGCAACGTCCGAAGCCATGTCTATTTCCGCTACTTCAATGAATTTCCCGTGCTGCTGCTGATCGCCATCGTCATTCTGGTTGTCGTCAGGCCGTTCTAGACCGTCGCGGAGGGACTTCACCCTTGTACTCAATGAAAGAGACTGGCGACTGCAAGCCGAACGTGTTGTGTTTCTCCGGACTGGATCCAACCGGTGGAGCAGGTATACAAGCTGACATAGAGGCCCTGTTCAGTGCAGGCTGTCATTGTCTGCCTGTCGTCACAGCGTTGACGGTGCAGGACACCCATAATGTGATGGCGTCGCATCCTGTTGCGCCGACTCTGTTGATCGCCCAGGCGAGAGCAGTGCTCGACGATATGCCAGTCGCAGCGATCAAGATTGGACTGCTCGGCAGCATTCAGGCTGCTGAAGCCATTCACAGCATCCTGCGCGATCATCCCGATATTCCCGTCATTCTTGATCCGATTCTTCGTGCCGGGGGAGGTTTCGACTTCAACGCCGACGATATTCGCAGCGCCATGCGCAACCTGCTGATTCCGCTGACAACCGTCCTGACACCCAACACGCTTGAACTACGACTGCTCACAGATGCAGCAGACGACCCTGAGGCGAGCGCCAGGGAATTGCTGGATCTTGGCTGCACAAGCGTCCTGCTGACCGGCACGCATGCCGACAGCCCCAGCGTCATCAATTGCCTGTACACCCTTCTGCAAACTCCCCAGCTTTCCGAATGGCCGCGTCTGCCCGGGGAATACCATGGCTCGGGCTGCACGCTCGCCGCCAGTCTTGCCGGCTACATTGCCAAGGGCTTGAGTGTTGCCGAGGCAGCGCGTCAGGCCCAACATTTCACATGGCAATGTCTGCAGGCCGGGCAAAGACCGGGCTCCGGACAGTTGCTTCCCGAGCGTGGCTACTGGTGTCGCAGCACATGAATGCTGCTGTCTCATTGCGCGGGCTGTACGCGATAACTGACGAACGCCTGCTCCCGGGCGGTCTGTTGCTGGAGAGAGCGGAAGCTGCTCTAAGTGCAGGCGTGGCACTGCTGCAGTACCGCAACAAACTCTCCAACACTGCAGAACGGCTGGAACAGGCCAAAGCACTGCTTGCGTTGTGTCGGCGCTACGGGACGCCGCTGCTGATAAACGACGATGTGGCTCTCTGCCGGGCCATAGCCGCGGATGGGGTACACCTTGGACAGAGCGATTCAGGATTGCAACAGGCCCGAGAGCAACTTGGTCCAAGCGCGATTATTGGTATGACGTGCCACAGCGACCTCGCACTGGCTCATAAAGCCGAGGAGAACGGCGCATCCTATGTTGCCTTTGGCCGATTCTTTCCTTCTGTCACCAAGCCATATGCGGTACCTGCCGACATTGGAATTCTTCCTGTTGCCAGGGCCGCATTGAAAGTCCCGATTGTTGCAATCGGCGGCATCAACGCCGAAAATGGCGGCGCTTTAATCACTGCCGGTGCCGATATGCTGGCCGTCATCCACGATCTGTTTGCCTTTCCCGATGTCGATTTTCGAGCTCGAGAACTGAATTCACTGTTTGCTTCATCACGCTGATCGGCCCACTGCTGGTGCCGTCGAGGATCTCATGTCTGCCTTCGAATCCACGCCCGAAAAAAGTCACAGTCGCTCTGCCGCCCTCTTCGAAGAAGCCAAGCGCTACATCCCTGGCGGTGTCAATTCTCCGGTACGCGCATTTCGCGGTGTCGGTGGCAATCCCTTGTTCTTTCAAGGCGGGGAAGGTGCCTGGCTGACAGATGAAGACAACAATCGCTACATCGACTACGTGGGTGCATGGGGTCCGCTGATTCTGGGACACCGGCACCCTGCGGTCATCGAAGCACTGCAGACTCAGCTGATGCAGGGACTTGGATACGGCGCCTCCACCGAAGCAGAGGTCACCATCGCGAAGACCATCTGCAAACTGGTGCCCTCCATCGAAAGAGTGCGACTGGTCACCTCTGGTACAGAAGCCACCATGAGCGCAATTCGCGTGGCACGTGGATTCACGCGCCGCGACAAGATCGTCAAGTTTGAGGGCTGCTATCACGGCCATGTGGACGGCTTGCTGGTGAAGGCCGGCTCCGGTGCATTGACCCTGGGCGAGCCCGACTCCCTGGGCGTCCCCAAAGCCTATACCGACCTGACTTATGTGCTGCCCTCCAACGACGCGGATGCCCTTGTGGCATTCTTCGAGAAGCACGGCAACGAGATCGCCTGCGTGATCGTTGAGCCGATCGCAGGCAATATGAATCTCGTACCGCCCCTGCCTGGCTACCTGGAGACCATGCGGGACGTGTGCACGCAATACGGTGCCGTATTGATTTTCGATGAAGTGATGACCGGCTTCCGCGTCGCCCTCGGCGGCGCGCAGTCACACTACAAGGTGACTCCTGACATGACGACACTTGGCAAGGTTATCGGCGGCGGACTGCCCGTGGGTGCCTTTGGCGGTCGTCGCGAAATCATGGAAATGGTGGCCCCGATGGGCGCCGTGTATCAGGCCGGCACGCTGGCTGGCAGTCCGCTGGCCGTCGCCGCCGGCATGGCCATGCTGACCGCGATTCAGGCCCCGGGCTTCTACGAATCTCTCAATGCTCGTACCGGCACACTCATGAATGGTCTCGAGGAACGCGCCCGTGCGGCGGGGATCCCTTTCACAACCCACAGTGTGGGTGGCATGTTCGGCTGCTTCTTCAGCAAGGAAGAAAAAGTGAATACCTTCGAACAGGTCATGGCCTGCAACGTGGAGCAGTTCAAGAAGTACTTCCACCTGATGCTCAACCGCGGCGTATACCTGGCACCTTCAGCCTTCGAGGCAGGCTTCGTGGGCGCCGCCCATGGCGACCGGGAAATAGGCTTGACACTGGATGCCGCCGAACAGGCTTTCAACACACTGGAGCGCTCATGAAACACTACGACGTCTATGGAATCGGGAATGCCCTGGTAGACAAGGAATTCGAAGTCGACGACCAGTTCTTTGTGGATGGCGGCATTGAAAAGGGCTTCATGACCTTGATCGACGAAGACAAACAGCAGGCGCTGCTCGATCTGCTGATGCAACGATTCCCCTTGAAGAAACGCGCCGGTGGCGGATCGGCGGCCAACTCGCTCTACGCTCTTAGCCAGTTCGGGGGCAAGGCATTCTTCTCCTGTAAAGTGGCCAACGACGAAGCTGGCCACTTCTACATGAGCGAGCTTGGCGACCTCAACATCAAGACCAATCTGAGCGCAGAACGCGAAGATGGCACCACTGGCCGTTGCCTGGTGATGGTGACACCGGATGCCGAGCGCACCATGCTGACTTCACTGGGAATTTCGCAACGCGTATCTACCGACGAATTGAACTACGAGGCAATAAGTCATTCGGAGTTTGCCTATGTCGAAGGCTATCTGGTCACCTCGCCTACTGCCCGCAGCGCTGTGCTGGATCTGAAGCGCCATGCGCGTGAGAGCGGTGTCAAGTTCGCATTGACCTTCTCGGATCCCGCCATGGTCGAGTACTTCCGCGATGGCATCAATGAGTTCATCGGCGACGGTGTCGACCTGCTGTTCTGCAATGAAAAAGAAGCGATGCTGTGGTCCGGGGAATCGACCATAGAGACTGCCTGTGCCGCTCTCGAAAAAGTGGCGCGGCAGTTTGCCGTAACCCGCGGCGCGCAAGGCGCACGCTTGTTTGATGGCGCGCGCTATATCGACGTCGCGCCGCACGCTGTCCGAGCCGTTGACAGCAACGGCGCAGGAGACATGTTCTCCGGGGCTTTCCTGTACGGCATCACGCAGGGCTGTGATTTTGAAACAGCGGGGACGCTGGCGAGCCTGGCATCGTCACTGGTGGTATCGCAGTTCGGACCGCGACTTGCACCTCAGCAGCACAGGGAGATTCTGGAAAGACTGGGGTTGACCAAGGGCTGAAACAGAAGGGTTCGCGGGCAGGGCCCGCTCCCATCATTCAGAGACGGCCCGCTCCAACAATCAGGCGCGCAGCTCGTCCACGAACTTCTTCACACCATCGAACCACGAGGTCTTCTTGGGCGACTGCGCCCCTTCGCTTTCGGCGATGTCGTGAAATTCCGCAAGCAGCTCCTTCTGTCTCTTGGTCAGATTCACTGGAGTCTCGACAACCACGCGGCACAGCAGATCACCCGTGACACCTCCCCGCACTGGCGTCACACCTTTGTTGCGCAGGCGGAACAATTTGCCGGTTTGCGTTTCCGGCGGAATCTTGAGCTTCACGCGGCCATCCAGCGTCGGCACTTCCAGCTCGCCGCCAAGTGCTGCGTCAACGAAGCTGATGGGAATTTCGCAGTGCAGATCGATGCCATCACGCTCAAACAATTTGTGCTCACGCACCGACACCTGCACGTACAAGTCACCGGGCGGTCCGCCGTGGCTGCCCGCCTGACCTTCGCCGGTCAGGCGGATGCGATCGCCCGTATCCACGCCTGGAGGCACTTTCACAGACAGAGTTTTCTGCTCCTCGACACTGCCACGACCGTGACAGGTATTGCAGGGATCCTTGATCTGTTTGCCCGAGCCCTGACAGCGCGGACAGGTCTGCTGCACGGAGAAGAACCCCTGCTGCATGCGGACCTGGCCAATACCATTGCAGGTACTGCAGTCTACCGGGCTGCTGCCCTTGCGGGCACCCGAGCCGTCACAGGTCTTGCAGGTCACTGCTGCCGGTATGCGGATCTTGGTGGTGGTGCCACGCACGGCCTCTTCGAGGTCAAGCTCGAGGGTGTAACGCAGATCGGCACCTTTGCGCACGTTGCTGCGCCCGCCGCCACCGCGCTGGCCACCGAAAATGTCGCCAAAGATGTCGCCAAAAACATCGCCGAAGTCTGCATTGCCTGCGCCGCCACCGCCCTGCTGATTGACCCCGGCGTGGCCATACTGGTCGTAGCGCGCCCGCTTCTGTGCGTCAGAGAGCACTTCGAAGGCTTCGTTGGCTTCCTTGAATTTGTCCTCGGCAGACTTGTCATCCGGATTGCGGTCAGGGTGGTGCTTCATCGCTTCACGACGATAGGCCTTCTTGATGTCTGCCTCAGAAGCGTCCCGTGCAACGCCCAGTATTTCGTAATAATCTCGTTTGGACATAGTGATCGTCGGTCTCGTCTTGCATCAATGTTCAGTGCTGGTTTGCGCACCCTGCAACGCAAAAAACCAGACAGGCTGCCCCGTCCGGTTTTTGTGCTTTCGTGCACCTCTTGCGCGCCAGGTCGGAACGCAGGATTGCAGGCTTACTTGTCGTCTTTGACTTCTTCGAACTCCGCATCCACCGCGTCGTCGTTCTGCCCGGCATTGCCTTGCGCGCCGCCAGCGGCACCGCCCTGGGCGCCCGCCTGCTTCTCGGCATACATCTTTTGCGCCAGGCTGGAGGATACGTCGGTCAGCTCTTTGGTCTTTGCTTCGATTTCGGCGATATCACCAGACTTGATGGCTGCTTCCGTCGCCAGAATAGCTGCTTCAATCTTCTCCTTCTCTGCGGCATCCACCTTGCTGCCAGCTTCCTCCAGCGTCTTGCGTGTCGCGTGCACCAGCCCATCGGCGGTGTTGCGTGCGGTGATCAGCTGCTCGAACTTCTTGTCGTCTGCGGCATTGGCTTCGGCGTCCTTGATCATTCTTTCGATCTCTTCATCGGACAGGCCGCTGGAGGCCTTGATCACGATCGACTGCTCCTTGCCGGTAGCCTTGTCCTTTGCTGACACGTTCAGAATGCCGTTGGCATCCAGGTCGAATGCCACTTCAATCTGCGGCATGCCGCGTGGAGACTTAGGAATATCGGACAGATCGAATCGGCCCAGTGACTTGTTCTGGGACGCCTGCTTGCGCTCACCCTGCACCACGTGAATGGTCACTGCCGTCTGGTTGTCGTCGGCAGTCGAGAACACCTGCGTCTTCTTGGTCGGAATCGTGGTGTTCTTTTCGATCAGGATGCTGGCCACGCCACCCAGTGTCTCGATGCCCAGAGACAGCGGTGTCACGTCAAGCAGCAGCACATCGTTCACTTCACCCGAGAGCACGGCGCCCTGGATGGCGGCACCCAGCGCGACAGCCTCGTCAGGGTTCACGTCGCGACGCGCTTCCTTGCCGAAGAAGTCAGCCACCTTCTTCTGCACCATCGGCATGCGGGTCTGACCGCCCACCAGAATGACGTCATTGATCTTGGAGATGTCCAGGCCGGCATCCTGCAGCGCGGTTTTCACCGGACCCATGGTGCGGTCGACCAGCTCTTCCACCAGCGACTCGAACTTGGCGCGCGTGAGCTTCTGCACCAGATGCTTCGGACCACTGGCATCGGCCGTGATGTAGGGCAGATTGATTTCGGTCTGCTGCGCGGACGACAACTCGATCTTGGCCTTCTCGGCCGCTTCTTTCAGTCGCTGCAGCGCCAGCGGATCATTGTGCAGATCCATGCCGGTTTCCTTCTTGAATTCGGTTGCCAGATATTCAATCAGACGCAGGTCGAAGTCTTCGCCGCCAAGGAACGTGTCGCCATTGGTGGAGAGCACTTCAAAGGTGTGTTCACCATCGGTTTCAGCGATTTCGATGATGGAAATGTCGAAGGTGCCGCCGCCCAGGTCGAACACGGCGATCGTGGAATCCCCGGACTTCTTGTCCATGCCGTACGCCAACGCTGCCGCGGTCGGTTCGTTGATGATGCGCTTGACCTCAAGGCCGGCAATGCGGCCGGCGTCCTTGGTGGCCTGACGCTGCGCGTCGTTGAAGTACGCAGGCACTGTCACGACGGCCTCGGTCACTGGCTCGCCCAGGAAATCCTCGGCAGTCTTCTTCATTTTTTTCAGTACTTGCGCGGAGATCTGCGGGGGCGACATCTTTTCGCCATTCACGCGCACCCAGGCGTCGCCATTGTCTGCCTTGATGATCTCGTAAGGCACCATCTTGATATCTTTCTGGACCACGTCATCGGCAAACTGGCGACCAATCAGTCGCTTGATGGCGAACAATGTGTTGGTCGGATTGGTTACTGACTGACGTTTGGCCGGCTGGCCCACCAGTGTTTCGCCGTCCTTCGTGAACGCGATGATCGACGGGGTCGTGCGATCCCCTTCGGCGTTCTCGATGACGCGAGATTTGCCGCCGTCCAGGATCGCTACGCAGGAGTTGGTGGTTCCCAGATCTATTCCAATGATTCTTCCCATGCTGTTCTCTCCGCCTCGCATTTCAGTCAGCGCTGACGCTGATGATCATGTTCTGTTGATAATGTCTGTCTTGGTGTCCGTACCGTCTCGGCACGGGGGTTCGATTTGCTTCTGGCCACCTATATTGGCCCTGCCCCGGCGATTTCAAGTCTGCCCGGATGATTCCAGCTCATACTTTCTCGTTGATTCCGGCGGACGGGGCTTTCGACACCATCACCATGGCGGGACGCAGCACCCGGCCATGCAGGGTGTAGCCCTTTTGCATCACGGCAGTCACCGTGTCCGGATCAACATTGGGATTCTCCTGCATGACCATGGCCTGGTGGACCTGAGGATCGAAAGGCTCGCCAAGGGGATCAAGCTGCGCAATGCCAAACTTGCGGAAACAGTCGCTGAAGCTTTTAAGGGTCAGCTCGACTCCCTGCAACAGGGACTTCACGGATTCGTTCTCGCGGTCGACTGCCACCTGCAGTGCACGCTCGAGGTTATCCATGACGGCCAGCAGTTCGGCACTGAGTTTTTCCTGTCCGAACTTGTGTGCTTTCTCGACATCCAGCTCCGTTCGACGACGCAGATTCTGCATCTCGGCCTGCACGCGCAGCACTTCGTCCTTCTGATGCATGATCAGTGTCTCGGCCTGGGCAAGTTTCTGCAGCGCGTCCCGCAGCGAAGACTGTTCGTCCAGCGCGCCATTGCCCTCCTCGTTTTCAAACACGTCATTGTCCCCTTGCGGTTCCTGGTGCTGCGATTCTGTGTGATCGTTCATTCGTTGCCCTTCCAGCAGTTTTTTAACATGAAGGGCGTTATGGGGGCGCGCCGGAGTGATTCAAGCCATGTGGGGCAAATTTGTCTGAAGTGCCTGCCGAGACGGCCCTGGAACACTGACAAGGCTCGTCTGCATAGGCTATATTCATCGGCATGGGACGGTCGGCACCCGGCAACGTCCCCCACCATGCACTCAACCGGAATCCGCTTCGCCTCCATGCTCATTCAGCTTTCCATTCGTCACTACGCCATTGTCGATGCACTCGACATCGAGTTTCAGCAGGGCATGACCGTCATTACCGGCGAGACCGGAGCCGGCAAGTCCATCATGCTGGGAGCCCTGGGCCTGGCCATGGGTGACCGTGCGGATAAAGGTGTCATCAGCAGCAACGCCAGCCGCGCCGACATTTCCGCCAGCTTCGATACCGCCGATCAGCCCATGGCCCGCACCTGGCTACAGGAAAACGAACTTTGGAACGAAGACGAACCCGACCTCTGTCTGTTGCGCCGCGTCGTGGCCGACGACGGACGGTCCCGTGCCTGGGTCAATGGTTTTCCCGTGACCCTGCAGGTGCTCAAGGAAATCGGCGAGATGCTGATCGACATCCACAGTCAGCACGAACATCAGTCTTTGCTCAATCGCGCTACCCATCTGCGCCTGCTGGATGAGTTTCTGGGTGAGACGGCGCTTCTGGACAACGTGCGAAGCCTCAGCCGGGACTGGCGTCGCAATCGGGACCAGCTGGAGACTCTGCGCCAGCGCAGTCTGGAAGCCAGTGCCCAGGTCGCACTGCTCGGCTTTCAACTGCAAGAGCTGGATGAGCTGGCACTGCAGGACGGAGAACTCACGCAACTGCAGGCCGAGTACCGCAATCTCAGCAGCGCCGACAGCATGCTGGTTACCGCACGTCAGGTGCTGGAAGTATGCAGCGAGAGTGACGAGCAAAATCTGCTGAGTGGTCTGCATCATGCGCTGGGTCTGCTGCAGGAACTCGGGGCGCGCACCGACGCGCTGGCCCCAGTGGGCGAGCTGCTCAATACCGCTGCCATTCAAGTCGAGGAAGCGGTTGGCGAATTGCGCCGCGCCGTCGATCATTTTGATGCCAATCCCCAGCGTCTTGAGCAGATCAACCAACGCCTCGCAGACATTCAACAGCAGGCACGCAAGCACAAGGTGCGCGCCGAAGATCTGCCGGAGTTGCAGAAACGTCTGCGCGAGCAACTGTCAGGCTATGAACACAATGACGAGGCCCTGGCCACTTGCACCGCGCAGGACCAGCAGCAGCGGAAGGACTACCTGCACCACGCCCGACAGCTGAGCGCGCTGCGCACACGCGCTGCCACATCGCTGTCTGCCCAGATCAACACGCAGATTGCCGAACTGGGCATGAGCAATGCCCGCCTCAACATTGCGCTGACGCCCACTGCCTCGGACGTACTTTCTGCGCACGGTCTGGAGACCGTCGAGTTCCTGGTCAGCACCAATCCTGGTCAGGAACCTCGTCCTCTGATCAAAATCGCGTCTGGCGGCGAACTGTCCCGCATAAGCCTTGCCATCCAGGTCATCACCGCGCAAACCTCTTCCACACCAACGCTGGTGTTCGATGAAGTTGATGTGGGCATTGGCGGAGGAGTCGCGCGCGCTGTCGGCCGGCTGCTGCGGCAACTGGGTGAGCGCGGCCAGGTCCTGTGCGTAACGCACCAGGCCCAGGTGGCCAGCCAGGGGCACCAGCACTTCTTTGTCAGCAAGGCGGGCGCATCAGGGAATACTGAGCGCGTCGGCACCCGCATCCGCACATTGACGCGCGAGGAACAGGTGCTCGAAATTGCGCGGATGCTCGGGGGCGAATCGGGAGAACAGGGATTCACGCCAGAAGCTCTGGCGCACGCCGAAGAAATGCTCAAGGCCTGAGTCAGAGGCTCTGACAGGCCTTGCAGATACCATAAAGATAGAGGCTGTGATCGGTGATTTCGAAGCCGAACTTGGCCGCAATCTTCTCCTGCTGAGTCTCGATCACTTCATCGAAGAACTCTTCCACCAGTCCGCATTTGCTGCAAACCAGATGGTCGTGGTGCTCCATGGTACTGAGCTCGAACACCGAGTGGCCGCCTTCGAAGTGATGACGCATGACAAGGCCGGCAGATTCGAACTGCGTGAGCACGCGGTAAACCGTTGCCAGCCCCACATCTTCATCGGCCTCGATCAAGGCTTTGTAAACGTCTTCAGCACTGAGGTGGCGTGTCTCGGAATTCTCCAGCAATTGCAGAATCTTGACCCGTGGCAGCGTGACTTTGAGGCCTGCCTTGCGCAGTTCGTGGTTCTCGGATGACATGACACTCTCTTGGCCTGGCGCGGAGCCGGGCAGGCTGGCAAACGTAGCTGGGATGCTGGAAGCCACTCCTGGTGGCCCTTCTTTTCGCGCTTTGCCCCTCGGGGCTGCTGGGGTATTATGCCCGCGAAGCCCAGTGGATGAAAGTTGACATGCCATCCCTCCTCGCAGCCTTGGAAAGAGATCCCTTCATGCAGCCACGCAACACGCCAGCCAACACCCCGTCTTTCGCCGGGTACAAAGCCCTTCGCCTGAGCCTTCTGCTCGGCAGTGCGCTCTTTCTCGGCGCTTGCAGTCTCCCCAGTCTGCAGTTTCCCGGCGTGTACAAGGTCGACATCCAGCAAGGCAACATCATCACGCAGGAAATGATCGACCAGTTGCGACCGGGCATGACCAAGCGACAAGTGGTGTTCGTGATGGGCACGCCCCTGGTGCGCGATCCGTTTGATCAGGATCGCTGGGACTATGTGTACAGCTACCAGCCGGGCGGGGAAGAGAGGGGACAGGAACGTGTGACCATGTTCTTCGAGAATGACCTTCTGACGCACTTCACCGGCGATTTCAAGCCAACCGAAGAAGCCACTGCCGAAGCGCCCGCGAGCGCGCCGGCAGCAGCCAGCTCCTGATCAGAACTCCAGTCTGAGGCCCAGGACCAGATTGCGTCCGGCCTCAGGCGCCACATCCTTCAGCACTGACACATGATTGCGGATCTCTTCGTCCAGCAGATTGCTGCCCTGGGCAAAGACAGTCATTTCCTCGCCGAATACGGTGGCATGGTAGTCCACGGAGGCACTCAGAAGGGTGTAGCCATCAGTCTCCGATTCGTTCATGGCAACCTTGGTCTGCTTCGCCACGCGTGTGGCACGCAGTTTGTAGAGCCAGTCATTGTGGGTATGACTGATCTCGGCGCCCACGCGCATCGCCGGAATGCGCGGCACATCGCCATCGCCATCGAGACGCGCGCGCACATAGTCGCCAAACACTGTCATCTGCGTCGTGGCTTCGTCGTAGCTGAAGAGTGGGAAAGACACCTCCGCCTCTACTCCGTGGAATACCGCGTCATCCTGCGTGACATAAGCCACTTCAACATCATCAACAAGCGCTCCGGAGTCGCGCAGGTACAAATAGTCGGCGATGTTGTTGTAGAAGAAGTTCAACTCGCCGGTCACCGCACCTGTGTGGCGACGCAGTCCTAGCTCGATATTGGTGGCATGCTCCTTGTCAGCATCGGGCTTGCCGATCTCGTAGCGCTGGGTGGCAGCATGGGCAATCAGGTCGAAATCACTCGCAGGGGGCCTGCAGGTGGCCGTGTTGATATTGGAGAAACGCTCCTCCACTGTCGGAGCGCGCTGAGAATGCGCCACCGCCAGCAGCAGGTTGGTATCTTCCTGCATCCGCCACAAGGCCGAGGCACTGCTGCTCACTGTACTGTCGCTGGTATCGCAACTGCCACCTTGATCCAGGGACTGGCGCTCTCCGCGCAAGCCAAGCTCGTAAGTCATGTCCCCCGCTTCGAGGCTCTGCACGGTAAACAGGGCAAACGAGCCGATATCGGTTTTCGCGATATAAGCCTCTTCGCCGGTAGCGCTGAACTCCTTGCTGCCGAACTGCACGCCGCTGACGCCCATCAAGGAGCCACGGGGTGCCTGACTGACAGTAAAGCGCCCTTCGTAACCCTCATTCGCATACACCGTACCGATTTCACCATTACCTTCAACCTCGGCATGCTCGTAGTCGACCATGCTGAACTTGCCATTGAGCTCGGCAAAAAAACCAGAGAGTGCCTTGCGTCCCTCGAAGTCATAACGATCCTGCTTCATGGCGATGCGGATGCCGCCTTCATCGGCGTGATCGTCTTCGTGATCCTCCTCATGATCATGGTCTTCTTCGCCGTGCTCGTCTTCATGATGGTGATGCGCGGCAGCTGGCAGTCCATAATTGTTGTCGGAACGGCTCACAGACATACCCAGATAGCCATCCGCAAACAGCCAGGACAAGCCACCGGTGACTGTGTCCGACCGAGTAGAGGAATTGTCGATGAAGCCTTTGCTGGCCAGCAATTCCTCGAGTTCTTCCGGGTCGTCCAGATCGAGCGTGTCGGGATTGATCGAGAAGCCCTTGATGCGGGTGTCGTTACTGTCGCGGTAGGTGCCGTCCAGATGCCAGGCGATCTGGCCAGAGCCACCTTCCAGCTTCATCACGCTGATCTGCTGATCAGAGACACTGCTGTGGCGGGTTTCCACCAGGCCGCGCACACCGTCCGGCATCGTGGCCGGCACCCTGTTGTCGATGACATTCACAACACCACCGATGGCGCCGTTTCCATACAGCAGCGTAGCCGGGCCACGCACGACTTCGATGCGTTCAGCAAGCGCCGCTTCCACGGCGTTGGCGTGATCCGGACTGCCGGCGGAGGCATCAATATTGCTCACGCCGCCCTGCAGCACCTGCACGCGATTGCCACTCTGGCCACGAATGATGGGCGAGCCGACCCCTGAGCCGAACGACGCGCTGTTGACGCCCACCAGCTCCTTGAGCGTCTCGCCCAGCGTACTGGCGGCCTTCTCGCGAAGGGCTTCGCCACTGAGCACATTGACGGGAAGCGCCGTTTCGGCCCGCGACTGTTGCAGACTGGAAGTGACGATGATCTCCTCGACGACACCATCGGTGTGCGGCTCAGCAGCGTGAACACCGGTCATGGCGGCGGCGGAAATGGCGGAAACTAGAAGACGAACCTGGAACAAGCGGATAGAAGAATGCATTTCACCCTCACACACAGAAATCACGAACTGACATGCGGCAGAGTCGCTCGACGATTACGTCAGGAGCAATTCACTGCCATTGAAGTAGCCACGGGCGTGGCGATCAGATCAGAGCGGTCAGCGGGGGCGAGCGTGAGCGCGGCGTTGTCGGCGCAGCCACAATCGCCGTGTCTGGCGATGGCAGCGTGTTGTGACGGACGAATACAACAGGGGCAAGAGTGGCACTGACAGGCAGGACATCATCGCCGGCGCCGATTTTAAGGCAGAAGGTACAATCCAGGTGTTTGTTGAGATCACCGGCGTGAGAGTGCACCAGCGTGCTGCTTTGGAAAACCAGGAAAATGAGCGCGAAGGCAAGCGCGAGGTACTTGGCAGCCCCTCTCTTCAGCATGTGCTTTCCGGGATCATTCAGTCGCATGGCGTGATGTGCCTGCAAGGAATTCAAGAGAGCTGCTGACGCAAAATCCTCCAGAGCATCTCTCAGCGGGCACGATTTGCTGAAAGATGTTCCGGAGGGGACTTGCGGGCACATTCTATTGACCCTGCCCCTTCCAAAAAGTTTCCCCATGTCGAAAACAATTTTCCGACGGTGTTACTGTGTAACATAGCACCGGACAAGCGCATTTGCCAAGCGCACTTCCGAATCAACACAGGAAAACTACTCCAGGCCCTCAGCAAAGCGCTGCAGCGCCTGCAGTCCGACAACGTCGTGAGCGACCAGCACCAGGTCCTGCCTGGGCAGATCGGGGAGCGCCTCGCGCAAGGTCGCCAGGTGCACTTCTTCCTGCAAGCGACGTTCCTTCAGAAAATCCCCCTTGTCTTCAGGGGAACGCTTGTTGACCACCAGCCCGCCCACCGTGACGCCCGAGCGCCGCAGCTGTCCGTGCAGCGCGATAGTCTCCAGCACGGGCAGTCTCTCGGCGGCCAGGACGATCACGAAGGATGTGCGGGCAGGGTCTGACAGCGCTGTGCGCAAATCAGAAAAACGCCGGCGGCGCCGATTGAGAAGAGAGCGAATGCTGCTCTCGCGATCCGCCACCGGGTCTTTCTCGTTGCCACCGAAAATCTTGTTGCCCACCGACTTGTCACTGCCCATGTTGCGCAACACGGAGCTGAAGCGTTCTGCCTTGTCCCGGCGGGTAATCAATCCATCGGTCCAGGCGGACATCATCTCGGGCAGTGCAATCAGGCGTGCGGTATGGCCGGAAGGTGCCGTATCGAACACCAGCAGGTCATAGTCCTTGGCGGCCAGTTCCACTACTTCGGCAATCTTCTCCATGATCGCGGCTTCCTGCATGCCGGGGGCGTCGCGGGACAACTCGATGTGCTTGTCCACTTCGCCAGCCAGATGCGGCGCCATCAATTTGCGCAAGGACCCGGACACTTCCTCCAGATGCTGGTTCACGGTTTCTTCCGGGTCCAGCTCCATGCCATCCAGGTTCGGCGCCAGGCGCACAGGCCGCGGACCCACATCCCGATTGAACAGGTGTCCGAGATTATGGGCAGGATCAGTGGACACCAGCAGTACCCGGCGCCCTTCAGCCGCCATGGCCAGCGCGGTGCCGGCGGAGACGGTAGTCTTGCCCACCCCGCCTTTGCCACCGAAGAACAGAATGCTTTTCGAACGGGCGAGGGTCAGCAGCATGAGACGTGATCCAGTGGGGAGCGCTCCATGCCCATGCGGCGATGCCAGTCGTGAAACCGGTCATAGACCACGGGCAGCAGCTCCAGCGTGTAGTAGGTGGCAGGGTTCGGAATACCCAGGCTCTCCGAGAACACCAGCATCATGAACAGATCGTCCTCGTCGCGCTGGGCGCGGGCGAACTCGCGCCGGTATGGCGCCGTGTAGTATTCGCGCAGGCCCTCTTCGATGCGGGTCAGCAGGCTCTTGCGTTTGTCATTCGCGGGAATGTCGTTCTGGTCCATATCAAGTACCTCTGTTGCCAGTATACGCCTGGCGCTTCTTCGCAGCACGGCGCAAGCGGGCCTGCTTGGGATCGATGAGCAAGGGGCGATAGATCTCGATGCGATCATGCGGCTGCACAAGATAGTCGGCGGCGGCCGGCAAGGCCCTGCCATCGAGCAGACGCGAAAAAATGCCGAGTGACACCGTCACCAGCTCAATCTCAGGAAACTCCAGCATTATGCCGCTGAGCTGCACAGCTTCCAGGGCCGTAGTGCCAGTGGGAACCTCCAGTGCCAGCAGGCGCTGCGTGTGGGGCAGACCATAGACTACTTCCACGGGGATCACTGCTCGGCACTCCCGTAGAGCTCATGGGCACGATTGACCAGCGCATCCACCAGAT
>CAISYX010000184.1 GCA_903889815.1 uncultured Gammaproteobacteria bacterium | reverse complement strand
TAGCGCTTGTCCCAGCGCGCGCGGGCTTGCTCATCGACGCTGCGGCTTTCGATCCATTGCGTTTCTGCCGCAGTCCGTTGTTTCTTCCAGAACGGTGCCCGGGTCTTCAGATAGTCCATGATGAACTCGGCAGCTGCAAAGGCATCGCCGCGATGCGTACTCGCAATGCCCACATAGACGATCTGATCGCCCGCGTGCAGCTCGCCGACACGATGTATGACACGCCACGCCAGCACGTCCCAACGGGAGCGGGCCTGCTGAACAATCTCCAAAAGCGCCTTTTCGGTCATACCGGGGTAGTGTTCAAGCACGAGGGCCTGCACCGCCGGCTCTTTGCCGGGCGACGCAGATTCGTAAAATTCACGCACCAGGCCAGAGAACGTCACGATGGCGCCGGCATTGGTCGCCTCGGTACGCAACAGCCGGTAAAGTTCGGCGGCATCAAAGTCGCTGTTCTGCACGGAAAGCATGCTCAGCCCCCTGTCATCGGCGGGAAAAAGGCAACTTCCTCGTTGCCTGTCAAGGGATGGGCATGCTCAACAATCGTCTGGTTCACCGCCACAAGGACCCGACTGCGGTCTTGCAGGGCCGTCCATGGGTCGCCGCGCAGTGTCGCGAGATGCATGACCAGACAGCCCACATCATGCACGTCCGCCGGCAATGCCAGCACTTCACTGCCCTGCCCAAGCGTTTCACGAAGACTGGCGAAATAGTGAATGTTCAACATGAGGCGCTCTCTCCCCACTGACGCGAAAAAGGGGCGCATAATGCACTTTCACAAACGAACATAATAACCTGATTTACCACCACTTTTCTCCAATAGGCAGATGTTCTCGATGACCATGCCCTTGTCCACGGCCTTGCACATGTCATAAATGGTCAGCGCGGCCACCGAGGCGGCCGTCAACGCTTCCATCTCGACGCCGGTCTTGCCGTCCAGGCCACAGGTCGCGGATATCTGGATACGGTTTGCGGCCTCATCGATGGTGAAATCCACAGTGACGTGGGTCAGCATGAGCGGGTGGCACAGGGGAATGAGATCGGCACACTTCTTCGACGCCTGAATACCCGCAATGCGGGCCACGGCAAGCACATCCCCTTTCTTGTGTCCCCCTGCGACAATCAGTCGCAAGGTTTCGGGCTGCATGACCACTGTTGCCACTGCTGTGGCAACCCGTGTCGTCACGGCCTTGCCGCCAACATCGACCATTCGGGCGTTACCCTGCGCATCCAGATGCGTCAATCCACTCATGTTTCAGCCCTGCTCGCCAAGATGATTCGAGTGGTCATTATCCACGGATTGTCCAATGAGCTGAAGCGATTCGACAGAGCATTGCCATGCTTTTTCGGGTAGCATTGCGCCTTCTCGAAAACCAGCAGAAACCCCTTTTTCATGAGTCAATGGCATCCGCACAGCACCGTGGCAACCGTTGTCGAGCGCGACGGCCTGTTCCTGATTGTCGAAGAAATGATCGAGGGAAGGATTCTATACAACCAACCTGCCGGGCATCTGGAGGCCAACGAGACGCTGCAGCAAGGCGCTCTGCGCGAGACCCTGGAAGAAACTGCATGGGACGTCCGCCTGACCAGCCTGCTCGGCCTTTATCACTACACCACCGCAGACGGCACCTGCTACATTCGCACCTGCTTCGTTGCTGAACCCGTTCAGCACCATCCCGACAAGGCGCTGGACACCGGGGTACTGCGCGCCTTGTGGATGAGCCGGGCAGAGCTGGAAGCGCGCAAGGACCAGTTGCGCAGCCAGATCGTCCTGCGCGTGATTGACGATTATCTGGCCGGCAACCGCCACCCATTGGCCCTGATCACGAGTCTTGCATGAATCCCGTTCCCGAGAAGACCATTGCATCCACCCGCGTCATGGTGGGCATGTCCGGCGGCGTCGATTCCTCCGTAGCGGCACTATTGCTGCTGGAGCAGGGCTATCAGGTGGAAGGCCTCTTCATGAAGAACTGGGACGAGGACGACGACACTGAGTACTGCACCGCCAAGACCGATCTGGCCGACGCACAGGCAGTGTGCCACCGGCTGGGCATTGTCCTGCACACTGCCAATTTCGCGTCCGAATACTGGGACAACGTGTTTGAACACTTCATCCAGGAGTATCGCGCTGGCCGCACTCCGAACCCAGACATCCTGTGCAATCGCGAGATCAAGTTCAAAGCCTTCCTGGACTACGCAACGGTACTGGGCGCCGACCTGATCGCCACCGGACATTACGCCCGGATCGGCCACCGCATGACGCCCACCGGTCAGCAGACTCTGCTGCTCAAGGGACTGGATGCCAACAAGGATCAGAGTTATTTCCTGAGTGCCGTGAACGAAACCAGCCTGGCACGCAGCCTGTTTCCCGTAGGTGAGCTCGAAAAAACCGAGGTCCGGGCAATTGCTGCGAGGCACAACTTTGTGACTCATGACAAAAAGGACAGTACTGGTATCTGCTTTATCGGCGAACGCAAATTCAAGGACTTTCTGCAACGTTATCTGCCCGCCCAGCCCGGCGTGATTGAAACCGTGGACGGGGAAGTGGTTGGCAAGCATCAGGGCTTGATGTACCACACCTATGGGCAGCGCCAGGGACTGGGCATTGGCGGGCTGCAAAAACACGGTGAGGCCCCTTGGTACGTCGTAGGAAAGGACTTGCGCCGCAATGTATTGCTTGTGGCACAGGGCAACAATCATCCCAGTCTGTTTTCGTCCGCCTTGCTGGCTACCCAGGTGGCCTGGATCAACCATCAAACACCTGACTTGCCTCTGGAGTGCACAGCAAAGATCCGGTACCGTCAGGCAGATCAAGCCTGTTCAGTGGCGCTGACCAGCTCAGGCACTTCTGCTGCGTCCGTGCTGGTTACCTTTGCAGCGCCGCAACGTGCCGTGACCCCAGGCCAGACGATCGTGTTTTATCAGGGCGAAGTATGCCTTGGAGGAGCTGTCATTGCAGAATACTTCAGCTAGGTTCAGTCAGTGGGAGTACCGCAACATCGCTCTGGCAGTGGTGGCGCAGTGCGCGCAGCTCGTGCATTCCCTGGCCACCACCGGCCGCGCCGACTCGCGTCTGGTGAATGCGTGCATCGCACCCTTGCTGGTGCTGTCACCGGATTCCGTCGACGAGGTTTACCCGGATGTCGCGCTGTTCAGCAACGGCCTGCAAGCATTGCAACACTCCCTGAGCAACGACGGCGTGAAGGAATTTGCCGAGCCGATCAAGTATGTGCTGGGCATGACTGTCCTGCAGCAACAGCTGATGAGTGTCCCCGCGATGCAGACCCTGATCCGCCAGCGCCTGCAGATACGACACTCCCTGCTGGCCGAACGCCAGGAGCCAGGCAGCGGCGAATCTCCCGCTGAGCCGCAGGAAGAATATGATTTTGCCGTGCTGGCAGCGCTCTATCAGGACACCATCAGCCGCCTGACGATGCGGATACATGTCAAGGGCGTACCCGAGCATCTGCGCAAACAGGATGTTGCCGACAAGATTCGCGCACTGTTGCTGTCCGGCATTCGTTCAGCCTTGTTGTGGCATCAGCTGGGCGGCCGCCGTTGGCACATGTTTGTATACAAACGACGTATTCGTGACTGCGTCGCCGACGTAAGGCGCCGGCTGATCACCGTGCATTGAAGCGCCCGGCCGGCGCGCGGGACACCGATTCAACCATCCGATTGGCAGGACAAGAACATGACAGCACTTCCCCTTAACGGCCTGACCGCGATCTCTCCGATCGACGGCCGCTACCGCAACAAAGCGGACGCTCTGAGCGCCTATTTCAGCGAATTCGCCCTGATCCGCTATCGCGTGATTGTCGAAATTCGCTGGCTGCAACGACTGGCCGCCATGCCACAGATCACTGAAGCACCGCCACTGGGCAACGCCGGCACCGCCCTTCTGAACGCCATAGCCGAAAACTTTTCTCTGGCAGACGCCGAGCGCGTCAAGCAGATCGAAGCCACCACCAATCACGACGTGAAAGCGGTGGAGTATTTTCTCAAGGAAAAGGTTCAGAGCCATCCGGAACTGGCCGCGCAGATGGAATTTGTTCATTTCGCCTGCACCTCCGAAGACATCAACAATCTGTCCTATGCCCTGATGCTCCGGGATGGTCGCGACAAGGTGGTCCTGCCCCTGATGCGCAAGCTGATCGACACCCTGCGCACACTGGCCCATGAACATGCAGCCCAGCCACAGCTGTCGCGCACCCATGGACAGACTGCCTCGCCGACAACAGTCGGCAAGGAGATCGCCAATGTCGTCGCGCGGCTGGAGCGCCAGTGCACGCAATTCGCAGGGAGCGAGATTCTCGGCAAGATCAACGGCGCCGTCGGCAATTACAACGCCCACCTGTCGGCTTATCCTGACGTGGACTGGCAAAGCAATGCCTGCAGTTTCGTGGAGTCCCTCGGACTGCGCTGGAACCCTTACACCACGCAGATCGAACCCCACGACTACATTGCTGAGCTGTTTGCCGCCGTCTGCCGCTTCAATACCATCCTGATCGATCCGAATGATGCCCGTATCATTTATGCCGGATGCGATTTTGGCGTATATGTCAGCCAGGACAGGGGGGCGAACTGGTATGATTTCAGCAATGGCTTTTGGGATGCTACTTATGTTATGGACAGAT
>CAISYX010000183.1 GCA_903889815.1 uncultured Gammaproteobacteria bacterium | reverse complement strand
TCTGACTGCTTCCTGATGCTCTACACCTTCGAACGCGCCTGCAGTATGCAGGTCCGAGCGCTGGTCAGCGGCGCGTTGCACCTGCCGTCGGCGACTTCGGTGGAGACGTCGCGACAGCAGGGCAGCAAACTGATGGCCTCAGGCCAACTCGACAGGCTGGCCTGGCCCGCGCTCCTGCGGATGCTAGATCGTCAGGGTGCGGATTTCCGTAGTTAGGGGCTGTCGCGTTCTGAAAAGGAGAGGGTTGGGAAAGCCTGACAGGTCAGGCTACTCCCACTCAATCGCCGCCGGCGGCTTGCCTGTCCTATTGCGTTCGACGCTGGCGACCTTGCGTCTGCCCTATCTGACGTTTGATTGATAGACCCGGATGCGCGGAGAAAGCTTGGCCCGCAAGGCGCGGTCTGCCACCCGAATGTCGTACTCGGACTGCAGGTTCAACCAGAACCGTGGCTCCATGCCGAAGAACATGCCCAGCCGGAGTGCGGTGTCTGCCGTGATGGGGCGCAGTCCGTTCACCAGTTCACTAATCCGGCTGGGCGAGACGTCGATGTCTGCTGCCAGCTGGCGCGCACTGATGCCCATTGGCTTCATGAATTCTTCCAGCAGGATTTCGCCGGGATGAATTTCCTCAAGCAGCTCTGCCATGTTTAATATCCCTAGTGGTAATCCACGATTTCGACCTCGTGCGCACCGTCTGCCCTCCAGATGAAGCAGATTCGCCACTGGTCGTTAATACGGATGCTGTACTGACCTTTTCGGTCAGCCTTCAATGCCTCGAGATGGTTGCCGGGCGGAACACGCAAGCTGGCCAACTCCGAGGCTGCATGCATCTGGAGCAGTTTTCTTCTGGCTACTCGCTCGATGTTGCGGAAGCGTGGCACCGGGCGGCTGTGGAACAACGCCTCGGTATCTACACACGCAAACGAACGAATCATGACCAAGGATGTTCCGCGATACGGAACCTGTCAATCAGAACGCCGGACCCGGATCAGGTGATGTGCCGAAATTACGGCACCGCCCCTACTCCCACTCAATCGTCGCCGGCGGCTTGCCCGAAATGTCGTAGACCACGCGCGAGACGCCCGGTACTTCGTTGACGATGCGGCGTGAGCATACGTCTAGCAGCTCATAAGGCAGATGTGCCCAGTGGGCGGTCATGAAGTCGATGGTTTCAACGGCACGGAGTGCAATTACGGGCGCATAGCGACGGCCGTCGCCGGTTACGCCCACGCTCTTCACCGGCAGATACACGGCGAAGGCCTGGCTGGTTTTCTCATACCAGCCCGCGCGGCGGAGTTCTTCAATGAAAATGTGATCGGCGAGGCGCAGCGTCTCGGCGGCGCTTGCGGTGACTTCACCCAGAATGCGCACGCCGAGGCCCGGTCCGGGGAACGGGTGGCGGTCGATCATCTCGCGCGGCAGCCCAAGTTCCAGCCCAATCCGGCGCACTTCGTCCTTGAACAACTCGCGGATGGGCTCAACGAGTTTCAGCTTCATGTGCGCCGGCAGGCCACCCACGTTGTGATGGCTCTTGATGACGTGCGCTTTGCCGGTTTTACTGCCGGCAGATTCGATGACGTCGGGGTAG
>CAISYX010000182.1 GCA_903889815.1 uncultured Gammaproteobacteria bacterium | reverse complement strand
TCTCGAATTCCTTGATCTGTTCCGGCGACATTATCTGGTAGGCAATCTGCTTTACAGCGCCGGCCGGCAGTGGCTGTGTCGACATGGGCACGAGCTTGCCATAGGCCTTCATGCTGGGCGGTGCCCCGGTCGTCAGGAAGAGGTCAGAACCCTCTCTCTGGATCATGATGCGCAGCAGATCGTTGAAGCCCATGGGTGTGTCCTTTCCTCAGTTGAGTGCCAAATTCAGAATCTTCGTTCTGTATACCAGTTGACCTCGCGGGAGGTCTTTTCGATCTGATTCCAGACGTCCAGCGTCAGCGCGAACAGCGCCATTCGCACCAGCACGCCATTGTCGGTCTGGCGGAAGATGGCAAGATTGGGGTGCTGGTTGAGATCGTTGTCCAGTTCGTTGGCGTCGTCGCGGGAGTCCCGCGGCAAGGGGTGCATGATGACAGTTTTTGGCAGGCAATAGCGGGTGTAGATGGCCTCATTGAGGCGGAAGCGGCCGCGGTAGAGGTCAGCTTCCAATTTGCTGTTGAAGCGCTCCTCCTGGATGCGGGTCAGGTACACGGTGTGATTGCCGACGAGACCCTGCTCCATGTCTTCCGTTTCAATGACCGTGTGCCCGTTGCGACGCAGGTCTTCGACTATCTCCTGCGGCATGCGCAACTCGACGGGGGACACAAGCGTGAACGTGATGCCGGGATAGAGCTGGATCAACTGCGACAGGGAATGCACCGTGCGGCCATGCTTGAGGTCGCCGATCATGGCGATGTGCATGCCCTCGATGGACTGCGCGTGACCGCCCAGTTCCTTGCGGATGGTGTACAGATCCAGCAGTGCCTGGCTCGGATGCTCATTGGGGCCGTCTCCGGCATTGATCACGGGCACGCGGCTGGCGCGGGAGAATTCGGCGACAGAGTCGGCCTGAGGGTGGCGCATCACGATGATGTCGTTGTAGCCGCTGATGACACGGGCAGTGTCGTACAGAGACTCGCCCTTGGAGATGGACGATGTTTTCACATCGGTGGTCTCGCGCACCTCGCCGCCCAGCAGATTGAAGGCGCAGCCGAAACTCAGGCGGGTGCGGGTACTGGGTTCAAAGAACATGTTGCCAAGGATTGCGCCGTCCAGCACCTTGGTCATGCGTTCGCGGTGAGCATAGGGCTCCATGCTGTCGGCGACTTCAAAAATGCGCTCCACGTCTGCGCGATCGAACTGGTTGACACTGAGAATATGGGCGCCGGGGAAGTGCATGCTCTGGGAATTGCCTCGCTGTCTGGCTGGTGCTTGTTGGGGTCAGATACTACTACTAACGGACGGGGCATAGGAATCTGAGGGCGCAAATATGCTATAAGCCTCGGTCACTTCGCGCATGCGCGACGCTCATTTGCAGGGTTTTGCATGAACAACAGCATTTACTGGCATGACTATGAGACCTTCGGCGCAGACCCGCGGCGCGATCGCGCATCGCAGTTCGCCGGCGTGCGCACTGATGAAGCCCTCAATCTGATTGGTCAGCCGCTGCAGATTTTTTGCCAGCCCGCGCCGGATTTTCTGCCCCATCCCTATTCCTGCCTTCTCACGGGCATCACTCCTGACAAGGCTCTGGCCGACGGTGTGCCCGAGGCCGAGTTCACCCGACGTATCCTGGCGGAGTTCGCCCAGCCCCAGACCTGCGGCGCCGGGTACAACAGCTTGCGCTTCGACGATGAGATGACGCGGCAGCTGCTGTACCGCAACTTTCACGATCCCTACGAGCGTGAGTGGAAGAATGGCAATTCGCGCTGGGACATCATCGACATGACCCGCCTGTGCTGCGCATTGCGCCCGGAGGGTATCGTGTGGCCCCGCCGTGAGGACGGTGCCCCGTCGTTCCGGCTGGAAGAACTGACCGCCGCGAATGGTATCGGTCACGAGAACGCCCACGATGCGCTTTCCGATGTGCTGGCCACCATCGCGCTGGCGAAGCTGATCCGCGACCGTCAGCCCAGACTTTACGACTATGTCTACCACCTGCGTGACAAGGCGCGGGTGCTGGCCCAGCTCGACATCGTGAGCAAGAAACCAGTACTGCATGTCTCCTCGAAGTATTCCGCGGCCCACGGCGCGCTCGCACTTGTTGCCCCGCTGACCCGCCACCCCACAGACAAGAACGGCATCATCGTGTATGACCTTCGACAGGATCCGGCGCTGTGGATGCATCTTAGCGTGGAGGCCATTCAGCGGCGCCTGTTTACGCGCCAGGACGCACTGGAGGAGGGCGAGTTGCGCATCCCGCTGAAGGTTCTTCACGTCAATCGTTGTCCCGTGGTCGCGCCAGCGTCACTGCTGGACGGGCCAACTGCAGCCCGTTGCGGCATTGACATGGGCAAGGCGCGTGCGCACTGGCAGATGCTGGCGGAAAATCCCGAGGCCATCATGAAAGTGGCCAGCGCGTTCGACCGCGACCATGCCCGGCAGGATGGACCTGCAGAGGACCCCGATTTCATGATCTACAGCGGCGGCTTCTTCGGTGCGGAAGACAAACGCGCCATGGCGCAGATCCGCGCGGCGCATCCCGCAGAGCTGGCTATGTGGCGCCAGCCGTTTCGGGACGCCCGACTGAGCGAAATGCTGTTCCGCTACCGCGCCCGCAATTACCCGGACAGCCTCGCTCTCGACGAGCGCCAGCGCTGGCAGCTGCATTGCCAGGACGCTTTGCTGCGCGCTCCCGAACACCCCGGCGCGGGCGTGTCCTGGGCTGAATTCACTGCCGAGCTGCACCGTTTGCAACAGGAAACCTTGGACGCGGCACAGTTGCGGTTGCTTGAGGACATTGCCGACTACGGCCAAAGACTACTGACGCCCGAATCCCTTCAGAGAATTGCCCAATGACAACAGACAGCACCAAGGAACCGGCAGTCGCCGGTCCGTCCGCGTTTTCCAGCCTGCGCAAGGCCTTCGTGTTCATGCGCCCTTACAAGAAGCAGATTTTTCTGGCCACCGTCGCGCTGGTATTCACGGCAGCGGTGACTCTCGCGCTGGTCCAGTTTGTGCGGGTAATTGTCGACGTGGGATTCGTGGCGGGGTCCAGCCAGTCCCTCGGGCTGGCTATCGCGGGCTTCCTGGTGGTGGCAATCATTCAGGCGTTCGGCACCTTCGCCCGTTTCTACTGGGTGTCGTGGCTGGGCGAGCGGGTCACGGCAGATATTCGTACTGCGGTGTTTTCGCATCTGATGACGCTGCATCCGGGCTATTTCGAAGAGAATCTCAGCGGTGAAATCCAGTCGCGCATCACCACGGACACCACGCTCCTGCAGACCGTGATCGGCTCGTCCGTATCGGTGGCGCTGCGCAATTTCCTGATGATGATTGGCGGCACCTTATTCCTGTTCATCACCAACCCCAAGCTCACCAGCATTGTGATGATCTGCATTCCACTGGTGATCGGGCCGATCATGATTTTCGGGCGCAAGGTACGGCAGCTGTCACGCAGCAGTCAGGACGAGATCGCCAATGTGGGCGCCTATGTGGGCGAGAGCATCCAGCACATCAAGACAGTGCAGGCCTATACCCACCAGCAGGCCAACGAACAGGCCTTTTCAGACCACGTGGAGTCTGCCTTCAATGTGGCATTGGCGCGCATCATGTCGCGCTCGGTATTGATCACCATCGTGATCACGCTGGTATTCGGTGCCGTGGCAGCGATGATCTGGGTGGGGGGGCAGGACGTCATCAACGGGCGCATGTCGGCGGGCGAACTGACAGCTTTCGTGGTGTATGCCGTGATCGTCGCGTCGGCCGTCGGCGCCATCAGTCAAGTGATAGGCGATCTGCAGCGCGCGGCAGGGGCCACCGAGCGGCTCATGGAGCTGCTGCATGCGCCAAGCGACATCGTGACTCCGGCGCAGCCCCGTGCTTTCGCGACGCCGTTCCGGGGCGAGATCGTGCTGGACTCGCTGCGTTTCTGCTATCCCTCACGTCCGCAAACAGCCGCGCTGGACGGCTTGAGTCTGCACGTGCGCGCTGGCAGCAGCGTGGCGCTTGTGGGACCCTCCGGCGCGGGCAAGTCCACCCTGTTCGACATGCTGCTGCGCTTCTATGATCCGCAGCAGGGCAGCGTACAGGTGGATGGCATCGACATCCGCGAACTCGATCTGCTGGACCTGCGGCGCCGCTTCGCCATTGTGTCGCAGCAGCCCGCCATGTTTACCGGCAATGTGCGCGACAACATCCGCTATGGCCGACCTGACGCGACGGATGCGGAGGTGGAGGCCGCCGCGCAATCCGCTTTTGCCAGCGAGTTCATCGAGCAGTTGCCCCAGGGCTACGACAGCTTCCTCGGCGAGGCGGGTATCCGGCTGTCCGGGGGACAGAAACAACGCATAGCAATCGCTCGCGCGATCCTGCGGGATGCGCCGATTTTGCTGCTGGACGAGGCCACCAGTGCGCTGGACGCCGAGAGTGAGCGCAAGGTCCAGATGGCGCTGGATGCCTTGATGCACAATCGCACCACGCTGATCATCGCTCACCGCCTGGCGACGGTGAAAAACGTCGATACCATCGTGGTAATGGAAGCGGGCAAAGTGGTAGCTCAAGGCTCGCATCAGCAGCTTCTCAACAGCAGTCCGCTCTACGCGAATCTGGCAGCACTGCAGTTTGCCCCGAGCGGGCAAACTCAGTAGAATCGCGCCCCGCGTCAAGCGCCCTGGCGCCAACGGGCGGGTCTGCCACAGGCAGCACACATCGACAACAACAACGTGCACACCGATGGATCAATTCCAGGACATTCGCCCCTACAACGACGAGGAAGTGCGTCCAGTCATCGACGGACTACTTGCCAATCCCGACTTCATCCGCAGCATTGCGGGTTTCAGTTTCCCCCGGTTGTTCCGCCTGTTTCCTGTGCTGGTGTGCGGGCTGGCGCGCCGCCGGCTGACTGCCCAGCTCAAAGATGTGCATACCGTCAAATCTATGCAGGGCATCATTGCCCTGTACATGGACAAGATGATCGAGAAAACCACGTCGAAGCTGACGCACTCCGGGCTCGAAGGCCTGCGCCGTGACAAGGCGTATCTGTTCATCAGCAATCATCGCGACATTGCGATGGATCCGGCGTTCGTGAATTACATGCTCTACCACGCAGGTTTTGAAACTCTGCAGATAGCCATTGGTGACAATCTGTTGAAGCGTCCCTTCGTGACAGACCTGATGCGGCTCAACAAGAGCTTCATCGTGCGGCGCTCGTTGAAAGGTCGTGATCTGCTGAAATCGTCGAAGCAATTGTCCGAGTACATTCATCACTGCATCAACACCGGACGCAGCGTATGGATTGCCCAGCGGGAAGGCCGGGCCAAGGACGGTGTGGATCGCACCGATACGGCGCTGCTGAAGATGCTGGCGCTGGCGCGTCGCGACGAAGGTCTGATGGCCGCGCTCAATGCCCTGCACATCGTGCCAGTGGCAATTTCCTACGAGTTTGACCCCTGTGATCTGCTCAAGGCGGACGAGCTGCACCAAAAAAGTGAAAATGGCACTTATCAGAAAACCGACCAGAGCGATATTCACAGCATTGTCACCGGCATGGTGGGTTTCAAGGGGCATGTGCATGTAGCGTTCGGCACCGAGATCACATTGACCAGTGACGACGCGGAAGAGGCGGCGGCACTGGTGGACTCGCAGATCATTCAGAGCTACCTGCTGCAGGGCACCAACCACCTGGCCTTGCAGGTATTGCAGGGCTGCACCCTGACCGCAGGCAATGACGCAAGCGCTCGCCGCTTTGAGTTGCGGATTGCCGAGGCGGATCCCGCTATTCGCTCGTGGATGTTGCAGATGTATGCCAATCCGGTCATCAGTCTGCAGGGGTTCGCGTCTTCCAGTGATCGCACGATCAAAAAGCGTTCAGAAAAAAAAGCGTGACCCGCTCCCCGCTGGCAGCCTTTCCGGGCCGAAAATCCACCTAAATGGCGGGGTTTTGTGCATTTATTCAATTAATTTAGCAAGTTGCCTTATTTTGACCCCTATGCAGGCTATCCTCTTGGCATAAACATGTGAGTTAATTACCGTTGTTAGAAAGCGGTTCTAACTCCATAACTCGGATAAGTATTTTTTCTAAGTATCTCGAATACTACTCACTGGACCGTCCGCCCTTCCGGATTACGCCCGATCCAAGCCTGTTTTTCACAGGTGGGGCCAACGGTCGCGGTGTAGTATTGGAGGCCTTGCTGTATGCCATCACTTCGGGTGAAGGCATTCTGAAAGTGGTGGGGGAAGTGGGCAGCGGCAAGACGATGCTGTGCAGGATGCTGGAAGAGCGCCTGCCGCCGTCAGTGGAGATGGTGTACCTGGCCAACCCCAATCTTTCTCCCCATGACATCCTCTACGCCATCGCGTTCGAGCTCAAACTGCCCGTCGACCATAGCACCCAGCGCCTGGTGCTGATGCAGCATTTGCAGGACTACCTGCTCAAGCAGCATGCCGAGAACCGCTCCGTGCTGGTGATCATCGAAGAAGCGCAGAGCATGCCGATCGAGACGCTGGAAGAAGTGCGCCTGTTCAGCAATCTGGAGACGCACCAGCACAAGCTCATGCAGATCGTGCTTTTTGGCCAGCCTGAGCTGGACAAGAATCTGCAGAACAAGGCCATCCGTCAGTTGCGAGAACGCATTACCCACAGTTTCAACCTGCGTCCCCTTACCGTCGAGGAGACCAGTGACTACATTCGCTTCCGCCTGCAGGCCGCAGGGTGCCCGGCGCCGCAGATATTCAGTGAAGCCGCGGAGAAGCTCATTGCCAAGGCGTCGGGTGGATTGACGCGGCGCATCAACATCATTGCCGACAAGGCGCTCCTGGCGGCTTACGCAGAATCTGCGACGGGCGCCCGCCCGCGCACGGTCGACAACATGTTGCAGCCCACGGTACTGCCAAGGCCCGGTCATGCCGGCGGTAGCCGCGACAGGTCTGAACGGCAATCTGCTGTGCATGAGCAACGTTCCGGGCACGGCCGCGATTGCACTGGATACGCAGATGGACGACGGCGTGGGCACTACGGGCCGCTTCCGCGCAACACTGGGTGGCGGCACGACGGTTCCTGGTGCAGCGATTGCAGCTGCTTACACGGAAGATTCGTTCTACACCGTTTGCTACCGCATCTAAGCTGTTCAAGATGAACAAGAGAAAGCCCCGCCGTGCGGGGCTTTTTTTTGCCTGCTCATCCCGCCCCCTTGGAATCCCCTCTCGCTTTCGACTATCATCCGCCCCGGCTCATGAACACGGCGGAAGCGCCGGATTTGCGGGCCTTCAGATCGGATCGGAGTGTAGCTCAGCCTGGTAGAGTGCTACGTTCGGGACGTAGAAGCCGGAGGTTCGAATCCTCTCACTCCGACCAATTCTGAATCTTCCCAGTGCCCCGTGCGGGTGTAGTTCAATGGTAGAACGAGAGCTTCCCAAGCTTTAGACGTGGGTTCGATTCCCATCACCCGCTCCACGGTCCCGCACCACGCCTCAGCGTTCGGTGCAAAGTCCCTGAAACAAGTCGAAGTAGGTCGGAAAGGTTTTCGACGTGCAGCCCGGATCATTGATCGTGATCGCGCTGGTGCCGAAGGCTGCCAGTGAGAAGCACATGGCCATGCGATGGTCGTCGTAAGTGTCGATGGCTGCGCTTTGAATCTGCGCAGGCGGCGTGATCACGATATAGTCCCGGCCTTCTTCCACTATCGCGCCCACTTTGCGCAGTTCCGTGGCCATGGCGGCAAGACGGTCGGTTTCCTTCACGCGCCAGTTGGCGATATTGCGGATGGCGGTAGGGCCTTCAGCAAACAGGGCTGTCGTGGCGATGGTCATGGCAGCGTCGGGGATGTGGTTCAGGTCCACGTCGATGCCCTGCAGACAGCCGCGGCTGACTTCGATCCAGGTGTCGCCCCAGGTGACCTTCGCCCCCATTTGTTCAAGCACATCGGCAAAGCGGGCATCGCCCTGTACGCTGGCGGAACCAGTGCCGTGCACGCGCACCGTGCCCCCGGCGATCGCCGCCGCGGCCAGAAAATACGAAGCGGATGAGGCATCGCCCTCCACCATCAGCTCGCCCGGTGCCACATAGCGCTGCCCGGCACGGATCACGAAGCGCTGGTAGTCATGGTTCTCGACCGTCACGCCGAACTTCGCCATCACGTCGAGGGTAATCAGGATATAGGGTTTGGAGACCAGCTCGCCTTGCACCACGATCTCGAGATCGCTGGCGCAGAAGGGCGCGGCCATGAGCATGCCGGTGAGGAACTGGCTGGAGATATTGCCCTTGATGCTGACGCGGCCGCCGGAAAGGCCATGTGCTCGCAGCCGCAGGGGTGGGTAAGCCTCGGTGCCCAGGTAGTCGATGCTGGCGCCGGCGGCGCGCAGGCAGTCCACCAGGTCGCCGATGGGACGCTCGTACATGCGGGGCTCGCCCGTCAGCGTGAACTCCCCATGACCAGCGCACAGCATGGCGCACAGTGGCCGCATGGCGGTTCCGGCATTGCCCAGGAACAGGGTCAGCGCGTCGGCATGTCCCAGCGCGCCGGCATTGCCGGTGACGGTGCACTGGGTCTTGTCGGCACTGATCTGCAAGGGCACGCCCAATGCACCCAGCGCCTTCAACATGTGGCGCACGTCATCGCTGTCCAGCAGGTTGCGGATGCGTGTCTCGCCACTGGCCACGGCGGCCAGCAGCAGGATGCGGTTGGACAGGCTCTTGGAGCCGGGCAGAGTCACTTCGCCGTCGATGCGGCGAAGCGGGGGCAGGGAGAGTGCGTTCATGGGCGTCCGATATCGGTTCTGTTCAGAGTTTGGCGCGGGCCTTGCCGACGCGGGCTTCGAAGCCTGCACGCACAGCGCCATCCAGCGGGCCGAGGCAGAGCAGCTGCATCTCCAGGTCTGCCACCAGCTGGGCGGGGCTCTTGCCGCTGCCTTTGCCGAAACTGCTCTTGAGCTGCTTCAACTGCACCTGCATGCGCAGAGCCTTGTCGGCGTCGGGCGAGTCGATGCCGGCGTGTATCTCGGCAGAGATGCACAGCTCCCGTGCCTTGTCCTCGTTGTCTCTGGCATGCTTCTTCAGCACTCTGGCATCCACGCCATGCGCAAGGGCATGGAAGCGCTGCTCCAGACTCTGGTCCTGCAGCAGGTCGGCCAGCTTGCCCAGGGCCTGCCACTGTTCGGTCAGCGCGTCAGCGTCTTCCAGCGCTTTGCCGGCCAGTGCGCCTTGCTCCAGCGCATTGCAGAAGTCGGCTTTGACGCGCGCCTGGCCAATCAACTGCAGACTCTTCTTGTCCGGCGCCGCCTTCAACTTGCTTTCGTACTGGATACAGAGTTTGTCGAACTGCTCCTGCAGCGGGCGCTTTTCATGCTTGAGATCGGCCGTGAGGGAGGCGCGGAAGGCGTCTTTCAGCTCGGTAAAGCTGCGGCGTGACTGTAAAAGTTCTTCTCCAGCCAGTGTCGTCAATTGTCTGATTTTAGTCAGAGTATCCTTGCTTGCGGCGACCGCCGGGCTGTCGATATTGCGTGGCTTGTCGCCAGTCCTGTCGGCAGGTTTGCCAGCGGCCTGAGCGCGCGGTGCGGGCTCTTTGGGACGCTTGGTGAAGATCTTGTCGCAGGCCGCGCGGAAGGCATTCCAGTGGTTGCGATCATCCTTGAAAGGGGAAGGCCCGATGGTTTTCCACGTCCCCTGCAGCTTTTTAGCTTCGGCCATCGCTTCCTGAACGTTGTCCAGGGTGTCCAGCTGCACGGCCTGGGCGATCAGCTCCAGCTTGCGCGTGGCATTGCTCAGCAAGGCTTTGCGTTTGAACTGGCGCAGGTCGGTCAGCACGGTATTGAAGCGCTTCTGCAGTTTCTTGATGCGGGTCTGCTCAACCGGGGCGTAGAGCTTCCAGTCGTCCAGCGCCTTCGACTCGATCTTGTTCAGATTGGCAATGTTGAGGTTCTCGGGGGTCAGCGTGGGCAGCAGCTCTTCCAGCTGGGCGCAGATCTTGTTGCGCTCGTCCAGATTGCTCTGCAGCTTTGACTTGCGCTCCTTGAAGTATTCCTTGCAAGGCTCGAAGGCCTTGTGGGAAAGCTCGTTGAACTGCGTCCACAGAGTGTCGTTCTGCACTGAGTGACTCAGTTTCTTCCATTCATCCTGCAAGGATTTGATTTTCTTGGCTTTCTCGGCTGCGTGAACGCTGCCTTCGGCCAGTGCCTGCATCTGGACGATCAGTTCTTTCTTCTTCTCGGTGGCAGCGAAGTTCTTCCAGTCGACAAGCTCGGTGATGCGGGGTTTGAACGGGGCAAGGAGCTCCTGCAGCTGCTTCTTGAGAGACTCGTCGGCGTTCTTGATGGCGCCCTGGACTTTGTCCCACAAACGCTGGGCGTCGTTCACCTGGCCCTGCTCGATATGCTGCTCAAGTGCGGCGATGTGTGCGACGGAGTCCTTGTGCAGTTTTTCAAGGTAGGCGGCATTTCGCTCCAGCAGCTTGCGCGCCTGTTCTTCCAGCGTCAGGCACTGGGTGAAAAGCTCGCTGTGGGGCAGGGTGACTGGCCAGCCATCCTTGCTGAACAGCTTGTTGAGGCGTTTCATGGCGCCGGCGAGCAACGCGGTGCGCTTGGCCGTCAGCGCTGCGAATTCCGTCTGCAGTGCGGCCAGATCACTCTGCTTGGCTTCCAGCGCATGGAATGCCCGCACGCTGAGTTGCAGGCTGGCAATCAGTGCGGTGGCGCGCGCCAGCAGGTCGGTGTCGATGGCGACGGAATCTACTGTCAGCGCCTGAAGAGTGTGGAGGTGTTCTTCCAGTGTGGCTATCTGTTCGGCTGTTACGGGGGCAAGCAGCGTATTGCTCGCGGCGTCTGCGGCTTCGCAGGCGGCGCTGAGGTCGGCACCATTCTGCTCGGCAAGGGCCGCCTGCTGACGCTGCGTGGCGTACTCGCTCAGGCGTCCACGCAGCGTGTCGCAGGCCGTTGCAAAGCGTTCCTGCAGGGCGCTGTCAGCCGCCTGGGACACGTCATCCCACTGGGTCAGCTTGTAGTCGAACTGCGCCTGACTCAAGGCGCCGATAACTTTCACGGACAAGGATTCGACCGACTCGCAGAGGCTGATCGCCTGGGCCAGGTCGGTAGCCTGCTTCGCCCGGGCATCATGGGCGCTCTGCAGGTGTTCCTTGCAATATTTGAGGACGGCCTTGTCCTTGTGCTTGATCTGCTCGCTCAACTGTTCCAGCAGGGCGATGTCGCTGATGTGTTGTGCCGCGGCAAGGCGCACGGTGTGGTTGCCAGAATGGGCGGCGATGTCCAGCAGTCCCTTTTCGTCCAGCGTGAATTCGGTGCGAAGGCGCTCGAGTGTGGTCAGGCCCGTCTCGTCACACCCGCAGTCGTGCAGGACTGCCAGCAGAATGGGTTTGTCAGAGACAGTCTGCATCAAGGCGATGCGCTGGGCGGTATCCAGAGTGCCAGGCGCTGCGCCGGACAATACGCGGCAGTATTGCACAAGCGAGGCGTGTTGAATTTCATCATCGGTCTCCTCGCGCAACGCATTCAGGGTATCCAGAGACGTGACGTGGGCAATGGCCGCCAGGCGCACAGCGCGCTCAGGGTCCTTGCGGGCCAGCTCGGCGAGGATGCTGGCCGCTTCGGCCACATCAGCGTGGGTGGGATCGGCCGGGTGCTGGAGTTCCGCGATGGCTGTCAGGCGTACGGATGGGTCTTTGTCCTGCCACTTCTTGCTCTGTAAAAACGTCTGAAAAATCATCGTCGTCTTTGTCTCTTGGAGGTTCTTGGCGGTCTACTGCAGAAGTACCGCAACGCTGACATGAAGCTGGCGCAGAGGTGCCGCTGGCGTGGCGGTCGTCTTGCAACGTCGAGTGTGCCCGGCGCCTTTGCCTGTGCCTGCAGGCAGTCTGGCGGCCGGTACCGGCCATTCGAAGAGCGGCCATTCTAGCAGAAGTATTTTCGGCGCCGATAGCCGCGCCAAGCCTTTATCATGGGCTTCTGCGCCGTCCTCGGCACAGGCAGGACAGTGCTATACTCGCTGCGCAATCTCCCGCGGCAGACTGCCCCCAGATCACTCAGTGACAGATTACGGCCCTATGCTCCCAGACGAAGTCAAGAACGCCATTCAGCGTGCCTACCGGCAGTTGCTCGAGAGCAAGGGGCTGACGCCACGCTATGGCCAGCGACTGATGATTGCCGAGATTGCGCGCAGTCTTGGCGAGATCGGTGCCGTCAAGGATGAAGCCCCGGACGAACTTGAAGACGAGCGCGGCGACCATTGCGGGCCGATCTGTGTCATTGAAGCCGGCACCGGCACCGGCAAGACACTGGCCTATGTGCTGGGCACCTTGCCGGTGGCCATGCACCTCAAAAAGAAGGTCGTGCTGGCCACGGCCACGGTGGCGCTGCAGGAACAGGTCACGCTCAAGGATCTGCCCGACATCAAGCGCCACAGTGACCTGGAATTCACCTTTACCCTCGCCAAGGGGCGTGGCCGTTATCTGTGCCTGTCCCGCCTTGATCTGCTGCTGCAGGGCAATGCCAGTCTCAATGCCATGGCCGATCTGTACGGCGAGGTCATCACCCCGCCCAATGCTCAGAGCCTGGCGCTTTACGAGCGCATGTTCCGCAAGATCAATGCCGGTGAGTGGCAAGGTGATCGTGACGACTGGGAGGAGTTGCTCTCGGATCAGGAATGGACGCCCGTCACCGTGGACAACGGCCAGTGCATCGGTCAGAAGTGCTCCAATTTCAGCAACTGCTGTTTCTATCAGGCCAGGGACGAAGTGCAGAGGGCCGATTGCGTGGTCGCCAATCACGACCTGGTGCTGGCCGACCTCGCGCTGGGCGGCGGGGTGATTCTGCCCGCCCCGCAGGACACCATCTACATCTTCGACGAAGCCCACCACCTGCCGCTCAAGAGCAACAATCACTTCGCCTGCTTCACGCGCATCAAGGGCAGCATCGCCAACCTCGACCAGTGGCGCAAGACCCTGGTGAAGTTGCTGGCAGACCCTCTTCTGGAAGAGAAGCGCACACTCAAACGGGAATTGCCGGCGCTGGAAAATGCGCTGACCATGGCGGACCTGCGGCTGAACGAGGTCTGGCCGGTCTGCGAGCAGATCCTGCAGAATGCCACACCTGACCGTCAGGGCGATCAGCCCCTGCAGCACGCCTTTGCCATGGGGGTGATTCCGCCGACGCTGCAGGAGCTGGCAACCGCACTCAATGGCCTGTTCACGCAACTGGCGAACGTGTTTCAGGAAGTGGCCACCGAACTCAAGAGCAATATCGAAGCAGGACAGTCGCTAGAGTCACGCCAGCGTGCGGAGTACTGGTTCCCTGTCACCGGGAGCATGGCGGCGCGTGCCGCTGCGGCGCAGAAACTGTGGCAGAACTTCGCGATGAACGACCCTGCAGGCACTGCGCCCTGGGCGCGCTGGCTCGCGCTGCAGGATTCGGGCAATGCCCTGGACATCAGTCTGTCCTGCAGTCCCGTGCTGGCCGCCAGCACATTGCAGGAAAAACTCTGGCGCGTGTGTGCCGGCGCCGTGCTGACCTCGGCAACTTTGTCCGCTCTGGGCAAATTCGAGGTGCTGCAGATGCGCGCCGGGCTGCCCGAGCGCACCCGTTATCACCGCATCGCCAGCCCGTTCGACTATGGCAAGGCAGCCAGCTTCATTGTGCCGAAGCTCCATTGTGATCCAGGCAATGCCCAGCAGCATACAGATGCCATCATCCGGCTGTTGCCCCGCGTGCTTGATCGTCAGGAAGGGGCGCTCATGTTGTTCAGCTCACGCCGGCAGATGCAGGATGTGCTGGAGGGGCTGCCCAGGGAGTGGCGCGAGATCATTCTGTGTCAGGACGATTACCAGAAGGCGCAGTTGCTGAAATTCCACCGCCAGCGCATCGACAGGGGCGATCCCAGCATCATTTTCGGCCTTGCTAGTTTTGCGGAAGGGGTTGATTTGCCTGGAAAATACTGCGAGCACGTACTGATCGCCAAGATCCCGTTCGCGGTGCCCAATGATCCCATCGAGGCCACCCTGGCCCAGTGGATCGAGCAGCGGGGCGGCAATGCTTTCATGAGCCTGTCTGTGCCCGAGGCCGCGTTCAAACTGGTACAGGCAGCCGGGCGACTGCTGCGCAACGAGACCGACACCGGGCGCATCACCCTGTTCGACGAGCGCATCGTCAGCAAATTCTATGGTGCCGCCATCTTTGATTCGCTGCCGCCTTACCGCCGGGAGATATTTCCGGCGGAGCTGCTCAGTGACGTCCGTAAGTAACGCCGTTCTTCTTGTCGATGGCATAGCCGGCACCGAGGCCAATCACGACACACACCAGCATCACCAGCAGCACATTGTCCATCAACGCTCCGAGACCAAGGCCGATGAACACGCCCCCGGCCGCGCACATGGGAAGGAGGCTGGTGGCTTTGACTTTCTTGCTCTTTCTGGACATGGCGATCTCTCTGTTGTTGTTTTGATTCAATTGACGGGAGCAGACAAGGCGTTCACCTGCCGCAGATCGAAAATCATGGTGGCAGTCGTGGGTGTGGCGGCCGTCGTGTCGCCACGCAGCACGGCGGACTGATCGATGCGGTCCACAATCTCCATACCTTCCACTACCCGGCCAATGATGGTGGCCTTGCCCGCCAGCCAGGGGGCATCCGTCAGCGTGATGAAGAACTCGGCCGCATTGGTGTTCGCGGCGGTGCCAGTCATGGCCACGCTGCCACGCAGCGGCTCCCGGGATACCAGGCGTTCGTTGTATCGGTAACCCTGGTTTTCGTAGGCCTGACGCAGGGTCATGGCCTTCAGCGCATCGTGGATCTCGAACTGGCGTGCCTCGACCGCCTCGGGGCTGCTGATACCCATGACGCGGTAAAGGGGCACCAGGATCTCGCGCTGGAAGTCGGCATTGTCGGCCAGGTTCAGCCAGGGGTGCGGCTTGCCGAACGGGTCCAGCACCTTCTGTTCATGCAGGCCGAACTGCCGCGCATTGATCTCGTCTTCCACCAGATACTCCGGAACCGGCGCATTGGGTGCCCGTGGCGCTCCCGCCTGCACGAGGTAGCTGCGCAGAATGCGGTGGAAGGTCAGGCCATCGTAGTAATGGGGTGTCACCGTGGTGGTGGTGGCGATGTCGAACAGTGGCACGCGCGCTTCGGCCAGGGCTATGAAGTTGGCGACATTGCGGGGCGCAGACTGCGGAAACAGCTCCAGATAGATGTCGCCGCGGGAGGTACGCATCAGCATCAGCGGGTTGGAGGCATTCTCCATGGCAGCGGTGGCCGTGGCGAGATCGGCGGCAGCAAGGCCTGAGCCACTGAGCATCAGAACAGTGAACAGGCTGCGCAGAAGGTTTGTCATGGGGCAGGGTGTCTCGTGGTGAAGCCCGGTCACGCGGGCTTGTGTATGCGTGCCCGGATTGTAGGGGCAGCCCCAAGGCCAATGCAATCCAGCTTGTTCAGCTTTGCTGGTGCCGTGTCAGGTCATCCGGGGTGTCGATGTCTTTCAGGATGGCGGGATCATCCACTGCCACGCAGTCGATGCTGTCCGGCTGGCCGCGTACGATGTCCCGCGCGCCGGTGTCTCCTGTGCTCTCCCGCAGACTGGCGAACCACTGCGCGCCAAAGCCCACCGGATTGCCCCGCACGCCGGCGAATGTCGGGATGGTGATGCGCTCGCCATGCAGTGATTGCAGCAACCGGGCATAGGTGTCGGTCTGGATGAAAGGCATGTCGCCCAGACAGACAAGGCAGGCTTCCCAGGCCGGCAGAGCGCGCATCCCGGCCGCCAGGGTGTGGCCCATGCCCAGATCGGCATCGGCGCAGAGCACCAGTTCTTCGCTGCGGGCACCGCTCGCCAGCAGCAAGTGCTGCAATTCCGGGCGTGTGACGACCCGCAGTGGCGCCCCTGTGGCGCGAATCCTGGCCAGGGTGCGGGCTATCACGGTGTCGCCATTCTGGAGCGTGGCACCGAGCTTCACAGCGCCAAAACGGCGGCTGAAGCCGGCTGCCAGCAGCAGCACGCCGCTGGTGAGGAGGGGAGTGCTGTGGTCGCGGGAAGCAGGCATGATGGAGCGGCCTCCCTTCAGTGGAGGACACGCTCCTGCACGCTGTCATTGCCTTCGTCCAGCAGAGTAATTTCCAGAACGATGCTATGGTGCGCTGTATCGTGGGCCTCCAGCGCGCCTGGCTTGGCGCTGGCGGCGAGCTGCTGCATGGACTGCTGTTCGCGCTCATTGGCCAGAAGTTCACGACGCAGCGCCTCGGGAATCTCTTCTCTCTGATGCTGCGAGAGCTGCAACTGCAGGTGGCGCTTCAGACGATTGACCACGCTGGTCATCATCTCGATCGTCTGAGTCAGCTGGTCCAGCGTCATCAGTGCGGTGTCGGCGCCACTTTCGCTCGTCTTCTCGTTGCTCATCGTGATTCTCCTTGCTGCTTGCTTGCGGGAGATTACTCCCAGGTCAGCGCACCCCCGGTCTGGTACTCGGTCACGCGGGTCTCGAAGAAGTTCTTCTCCTTGCGCAGGAAGATGACTTCGTCGAGCCACGCAAACGGGTTCGTTTTCACGTTCGAGAGCGTCGGCAGACCGAGCCCGGCGAGGCGGCGGTCGGCGTTGTAGTCCACGTAGGTGAGGAAGTCGGCTTGCGTCATGCCCACGCCGTCTTCGGGCAGGCAGTCGCGCACGAATTCCTTCTCCAGCTCCACGCCTTCGCGCATGAATTCAACAAGCTCCGCGCGGAACTCGGGCGTCATGATGTCGGGGTTTTCCGCGAAGAGCTGCGAGAGGATGTAGCGACCGAGCTCGATGTGGTTCGACTCGTCGCGCAGCGTGTATTGGAACATCTGGCCGATGCCCGTCATTTTGTTCTGCCGATGGAGCGAAAGGACCATCGCG
>CAISYX010000181.1 GCA_903889815.1 uncultured Gammaproteobacteria bacterium | reverse complement strand
TGAAGGAATTCGACTCTCCCATCGAGTCTGTGGTGCAGCCTGGCGCCAACAGTGCACGCAGTTATGTCAACGCAGAGTCGGCCGAAAATCAGGGCATCGAGTTTGAAGCGCGCAAGCAGTTCGACTTCCTGGGCGCGCGCTGGGAAGACTTCTACGTATCCGGCAACGTGTCCTACATCACGTCGGACGTCACCATCGGCGAGCAGGAACAAAACATTCTGACCAACAGCTCGCGTCCTCTGCAGGGCCAGTCTGACTGGCTTTTCAATGGCCAGTTTGGCTACGACAGCTACGACGGACTGACAGCCACGCTGCTGTACCACTACTTCGGCGAGCGCATTTACGAAGTCGGCATCCTGGGCGCACCAGACCTGATAGAAGAGCCCCACGGCGAACTGGACTTCGTGCTCAGCAAGGAGTTCATGAACAACTGGAAGCTGAACATCAAGGCGCAGAATCTGACGGACAAGCGCAAGGAAATTACCCAGGGCGGACTGGTGGCCACGGGCTACAACGAAGGCCGCTCTGCAAGTCTGAAACTTGAGTACAACTTCTAGAAAGCCAGACACCGTGCGGCCTGCAGCCCCTGCATGTCACACGGATGTCACACAAAATTGCTTCAATATACGCGACAAATATGACAAGCCAATAGACAAAACGGTAGCATGAAATCATGAGCGACCCGACCATCCTGATAGTAGACGACGAGCCCGCCATTCGCGACATGATTGGCATCACCCTGGATCTGGCGGGATTCAACAGCGTGTCCGCCGAAACAGCGCACGAAGCCCACGTCTCCATCGTGGATCGTCGCCCCGATCTGGTCCTGCTGGACTGGATGCTGCCCGGCGGCAGTGGCATCGAACTGGCACGTCGCCTGAAGCGCGACGAGCTGACTGCCTCCCTGCCCATCATCATGCTGACCGCAAAGACCAGTGAAGACAACAAAGTGCAGGGACTGGATGTGGGTGTGGATGATTATGTCACCAAGCCGTTTTCGCCCCGTGAGCTCGTTGCCCGCATCAAGGCGGTGTTGCGCCGCACCAGTGGCACGCAGATCGACAAGGTAATCCGAGTGTTTGATCTGCAGCTCGATCCCTCCAGCCATCGCGTGACCATCGAAGACCAGCCGGTTGACATTGGTCCGACGGAGTTCAAACTGCTGCGCTTCTTCATGTCTCACCAGGAGAAGGTCTTCACACGTGACCACATTCAGGATCAGGTGTGGGGCGGCAATGTGTACCTCGAAGAGCGGACCATCGACGTGCATATCCGCCGCTTGCGCAAGGCCCTGAGCTCTGTGCCCAATACCAGCATTGATTATTCACGCCTGGTGCAGACGGTTCGCGGTGCTGGCTATCGCTTTTCCGTGAAGCCAGCCTGACGTTTCCTTCGCCCGGTGCATTCGCTATAGTGACGTGCAGCTGGTGTTGACCGACAGGAATAGTGCATTGCTCCGCGAATGGCAGATCGAAATCAAGCGCGTACTGATTGTCCTGGCGGCCGCCTGGCTTGTCGGCATGGCGCTGGGCGCCGTCTCCACCATCATGGTTCTGTCTGTCCTGGGCTACCTGGCACACTCCTTCTACCAGCTGTTGATTTTCCAGCGCTGGCTGCGCAATCTTGCCAACGATGAGCGTCAGGAACCCCCTGAAAGCAGTGGCGTCTGGGGTGAAATCTTCGATGGCATCTATCGCCTGCAACGCCGCGAGCGCGACGCAGTGCAGTATCTGAAGAGCATTCTGGACAAGGC
>CAISYX010000180.1 GCA_903889815.1 uncultured Gammaproteobacteria bacterium | reverse complement strand
GTGCGAAAGTGAAGGAATGGAAAACCGGCTTCTATCACATTGCAGTGAACGCCGGCGTGCCGATTTTGATGGGCTATGTGGATGTCTCCACCAAGGAAGCCGGCCTGGTCGACTTCTTTTACCCCACAGGCGACATCGAAAAAGACCTGCCGGCCATCCGTGCCTTCTATGCCGACAAGGTTGGCATCAATCCCGAGAACACCTGAGCCAGGTCACACCGCGTGGTGTCCGAGACTGCTCAGAGTAGTGTCAAGCACGAATTGCGCGTAATCCTCAATGCGGGTGCCCTGACGCGAAAACTTCCAGCGCTTGAGATACCACTGCTGCAGCATCGCAGTAGTGTTCGAGGCAAGCAGCGTCAGTCTGTCGGCCTTGAACTCGCCTGTGACGACTCCTGCCTCAAACGTGTTCCGCAGCCGCTCGTCAAACTTCAGCTCCATCTGCATGGCTGCTTCGCGCTGCTCTGGTGACAGGCCCTTGGATTCCAGATAGCAGAAGTAATACCAGGAATGCATGATGTCATTCATGTAGAGGTCGCCGTAGAGGATAGCCTGCAGGCGCTGGACCGGTGGCAGACTCAGCACGGCCTGGTCGGACAGTACCGCATCGAGCGTGGTCCGAAGTACCTCCGCGATAGCGCCGGCCAGATCGTCCTTGCTGCCGATATAGGCGTACAGGCCACCCATGCTGATGCCAGTATCACGACTGAGATCGCGCAGGCTCATGGCCTGAAAGCCCTTGGCATTGGCGAGCTGGAACGTACAGGTAAAGATCTTCTCCAGATTGCCCACGGCGATCTGCGGATTCTTGATCTGCATCTTGTCACGGTGGACGTCGAAGACGCGCAGCCACAGCGGCTCTCCTTCCAGAACCCAGGTCTTGCGAAATGCGTCGAGACTGATGTCGTGCGGCCACTGATCCATTTTGTTGTTATCTCCGTTTGACAGGGTTGCAAGTGTAATCTTTTCAGGCACGGCAATTCATCCCCCGTCACAGACTGCACAAACAGTCCGCTGATGAGGTGAATTCACCGTGCTATGCTCTGGCCACATCGACATTCTCAAGGAGTCCGACCATGTCCCATTACCAGGCGCCGCTTCGCGACATGAAGTTCCATATTGACGAAGTGTTGGATTTCGCCAGCCACTACGCTGGATTTGCGCAGGGCCGCGAAGCCACGCCGGACATCGTCGACGCAGTGCTCGAAAGTGCCGCGCAATTCGCGCAGGACGTCCTCGCCCCGCTGGACAGTGTGGGCGATGCCGCTGGCTGCGTCTGGAAAGAGGGTGAAGTCACCACGCCCCCCGGTTTCAAAGCCGCTTATGAGAATTACATCGCCAACGGGTGGACCAGCCTGTCAATGCCTCTGGAACTGGGAGGCCAGGGACTCCCGGCGTCGCTGTCGGGCTTCTGCATGGAGATTCACGCCACCGCCAATCACGCATGGACCATGTATCCGGGCCTGAGCATGGGCGGCATCCAGACCATCGCCGCGCACGCCAGCGACGATATCAAGACGCGCTATCTGCCCAATCTGATCGCGGGCCGCTGGTCTGCCACCATGTGTCTGACAGAAGCCCATTGCGGCTCGGACCTGGGCCTTTTGCGCACCCGTGCGGTGCCGGCCGGCGATGG
Organism: uncultured Gammaproteobacteria bacterium; assembly: GCA_903889815.1. Lineage (GTDB taxonomy): Bacteria > Pseudomonadota > Gammaproteobacteria > Pseudomonadales > Pseudohongiellaceae > UBA5078. The sequence continues at coordinate 3,269 of CAISYX010000180.1, read as the reverse complement.
CAGTTACCGCATCACTGGCAGCAAGATATTCATTTCCTCCGGCGAACACGATCTCACCGACAACATCATCCACATCGTGCTGGCCCGTCTGCCCGATGCCCCCGCCGGCATCAAGGGCATTTCGCTGTTCGTGGTCCCCAAGTTCCATGTTGACGAACACGGTCGGCCCGGTGCACGCAACGCTGTGCGCTGTGGCTCTATCGAACACAAGATGGGCATCCACGGCAACGCCACCTGCGTGATGAATTTCGACGAGGCCAGTGGCTATCTCATCAGCCCGCCACACAAAGGCATGGCCTGCATGTTCACTTTCATCAATGAATCACGCATGGGCGTGGCCCAGCAGGCGCTGGCGCAGATGGAAGCCTCGCACCAGACAGCCCTGCAATATGCCCGCGAACGCGTGCAGTTCCGCGCAGCGCAGCGTCCCAACCCTGAAGCGGCGGCTGACCCAATCATCCAGCACCCTGATGTGCGGCGCATGTTGCTCACCCAGAAGGCGTTCGCAGAGGGCGGCAGAGCATTGAGCTATTTCCTGGCCAAGCAGACTGACATTGAGCGTTACGCCGCTGAAGAATCTGCGAAGGAGACCGCCGATCAGCTGCTTTCACTTCTCACGCCAGTCGCCAAGGGCTTTCTGTCGGAAGTGTGCATGGAGGCCACCAGTTATGGCATCCAGGTACTTGGCGGCCACGGCTACATTCGTGAATGGGGTCAGGAACAGCATTTCCGCGATGCCCGCATCACCTCGATTTACGAAGGCACCACCGGCATCCAGGGGCTGGACCTGCTGGCCCGCAAGATTCTGGCCAGTCGTGGCGAAGCACTGAAACCGTTCGTGCAAGTAGTGACCGAATTCTGCCAGCAGTATCCCAACGGCCCTTACACGGCGACTCTGCAAAAGCAATTGCAGAGCTGGATCGCGATGACCACCGAGCTGGGCATGAAGGCCATGCAGAACCCTGACGAAGTAAATGCGGCGGCTTACGACTACCTGATGTTCTCCGGCTACACCGTGCTGGCCTGGATCTGGGCCGAGGCGTCGAGTGTGGCGAGTGCTGCCCTGGAGAAATCGCCTTCGGCACCGGACAGGGCGTTCTACACCGCCAAGCTGGTGACGGCGCGCTTCTACTTCGAACGGCTGCTGCCACGCACGCTGTCTTTGGCAGCGAGTATGCGCTCCGGCGTGGCGAACCTGCCGGAGTTTCCGGGGCTGGAGTGAACAAAGGACCAGGTCAGAACCAGAACGAAAGCACTGCCGCCAGGCCGGACACACTGCAAAGGGCCAGAGAGCCCAGGCGCAGCTGCCTGTGCGGCAAGTGCTTCATGGTGTACTGAGCGATCAGGAATCCCGCGAACGTGGCCGGCCACAGCGGGATGGAGAGCAGAATCTGGCGCATGCCGAATTGCCCGACAGGCGCCAGTACTACCAGCGACATCAGACAGCCCACGATAAAGAAGGCTGCAAGATTGGCCCGGATCAGACTCACTTCCTGATGCTGCCAGAGCAAGGCCATGGGCGGCCCGCCGATGGATGAACTTGTTCCCATGAATCCCGACATGAACCCCGCGAAAAACATGCGTCCCGGCGTGGGTTGCCAGCGCAGCGAGGTCAGACTGACCGCCACGGCACCCAGTACCGACAGGCCGATCCACAGGGCCAGCCAGTCCTTGTCGATCCACAGCAGCATCGCCGCCCCCAGCAAGGAACCTGGCACCCGCCCGAGCACGGCACTGCCGAACCCGCGAAAGGACACGTGGCTCCTGTAGCTGTAGACATTGAAAAACGAGAGCACCAGTGCACAGGTGGTGATTGGTGCAGGGACGTAATACGGATCGATGAAATACAGAATCGGCGCAGCGATGACCGCCAGTCCGAAGCCGATGGACGTCTGCACGAAGGCGCCGATCATCACGACAAAGCAGGCAAGCAGAACGTCCATCGGAGTATCGCAGTGGCTGGGGCAGAGGCCGGTGATGGTAGCAGCTCGCCCGCCTCTGTGTAAGGACGCTGGCCTTATTCGGCAGCCACCTGTGTCACGGTGTTGACGCGCTGCAGGGCCACACTGCCAGAACCGGATTCGTGAATCGTGACTTCGCGGCTGACATCCCGCACATCGATGCTGCCGGAGCCATCGGTGATGGCGACCTTGCCGTCCACCTCGGCGATGTTGAGCGAACCCGAACCGTCGCTTACCTCGACATTGCCCGTGATGTTCGCAATGCTCAGGTCGCCGGAGCCATCGCGCACTTCCACACTGCCTGCCACAGAGTCTATGGCGGCACTGCCTGACCCGTCGCGCAGTACCAGGGCGCCGGTGCCGCTGACGCTCAGTTCGCCGCTGCCGTCATTGACCTGTACCGGAAGACCGGCCGGCATGCGCACTGTCAGATCGATGCGCGCATAGTGGCTGGTCCAGACCGTGGTCTGGTTTTCCGGAATGCGCGTTGCAATGTGCTGGGTGCCGCTGCGCAAGGCGTGCTCCACCCCTATGCCCACGAGCCCGCTCTTGCGACTGGTACAGACCAGCGCCTGCACGTGAATCTGACCATCGACACTGTCTCCCAGCACCTTCAGCGTGCCTGCGCCTGCAGTAATGTCGAAGCGCTCGACGGCATCGGCTGGCAAGGTGAAGGCCAGGGTTTCCTGATAGGCGCAGTCGTCGGCGAGGACCACCACGGGCATGAACATCAACGCAATGGCGCTGGCAAGGCTGCGATGCGTGCTGGAGAACAGACGGGCGTTTCGTGTCGGGGTATTCATGGGCATGGAACTCCTTGAGTGAGAGAAATAAAGGCCTGGAATGGCAGGTGCGTCCTGAAGTTCTTGGTTCTGCCGAACTTTCTATCGCAGACTTTGCGGGACAGGAGCAACATCTGCGCCAACTCGAATATTTATCCCAATTTATTGTTTTATAAATACTAAATTTCATTACTGGAGATCACTGGCGTCCATCACGCTGCCAGTCTCGCCGCTAGTTGGCGATTTTCCCACTACCCCCCGCAAAGCGGCGCACAACCTCGGGAACGGGCAGTGGCTGTGGGAGCGGGAGCTGACTGTGGGAGCGAGCCCTGCTCGCGAACAGGCCAAAGCCGCCCCGCCCTTCGCTGGCACAAATCCAGGCAGTGGGAGGCCGCCCTCGCGTTCAGCGGCATAAAAGACCCGCACCGAGTGAGCCGGGAGACCGAGGCTCCCGGCGAAATGAGGACATCGGGGACCGATGCGGGTCAGCCGCAGAACGCGAGGGCGGCCTCCCACTGCCGGGTAG
>CAISYX010000179.1 GCA_903889815.1 uncultured Gammaproteobacteria bacterium | reverse complement strand
GCTTCTTCGCTTCGATGCTGGTGATGGCTTCGAAATCGGGCAAGGGTTCGCGGGTCTGTTCTGCACTTTCGACAGGCCGCGGCAACACTTCCTCAGGGCTGTCGCGCCAGTCGCGCAGCTGCAGGGCAGCAATCAGCGCCAGCAAAACAAGCCCCATGCACACCTTCAAAAGTGTGGAGGTGTGGGCATATGCAAACAGTCTCAGAAAGGCCAAATCAGGTACCGTATGGTCGTAATGGGAGAACAAAGTCAGGTCGACCCTACGCGAAAAGGCCGGTTTTTGCAAACCAGCGAGGCTTAGTGCTTGCCGCCCGCGCACTCAGGAGACCGCGGCGCCACCCCATTCTTCCGGGCCCATTCCGACGGCGTATAGGTATGCAGCGCCAGAGCATGAACTCCTTCATTGAGCTGAGTCGTCAGCAGCTGGTACATTCGCTGATGGCGCTTGACGGCCCCCATGCCTTCGAACTCGGGGGACACGGCAGTGACCTTGAAATGCGTCTCGGTACCCGGGCCGGCGTGCTTGTGACTTTCGTTGAGGATATCGAGATGTTCCAGCGCCAGTGCGGCGCGCAGGCTGGATTCGATACTGTTCTGCATGTTCATGACTGAGTCCTGTCGGGGGTCGCGGAAGAGCGGAGGATGACTTCGAACGGCGTCAAGTGTCGAGCCTTGGCGGTGCGAATTCAAGTGAGGTCTCTGCCTGATGACATTGCATTAGCTGCGCAAGTCGGTGCGTCTGGTGCTAGACTCCGCGCACTTTTTCAGCAGCGGACACGACGTAGACATGGCAATTTCCTGGTATCCCGGGCATATGCACAAGGCCAACAAGGAAATGGCCGCACTCATCAATGACATTGATGTGGTGATCGAAGTGCTGGATGCCCGCATGCCGCAAGCAAGCTCCAACCCGCTGCTGCAGTCGATGCGCCATGGCAAACCCTGTCTGCGCATCCTGAACAAGGCTGATCTGGCCAACCCCCACATCACGCGGGACTGGCTTGATCACTTCAACCGTGAACCCTTGTCGTTTGCTGCCAGCAGCGCCAAGGACAAGCGCATCGAGACGGCTGATGTGCTGTTTCTATGCCAGAAGCTGATGCGCAAGGCCAATGCGGGCAAACCGGCACCGGTAGTGAGCCCGACAGACAATCCCGATGTCGCCGCGCTGCGCGCCTGGAAGCAGGAACACAAGAAGCACCAGATTCTGATCGTTGGCATTCCCAACGTCGGCAAATCATCAATCCTGAACCAGCTGATCGGCAAGAAGATTGCCCGTACGGGCAACGAACCCGCCATCACCAAGGGGCAGCAACGCGTGCGGCTGAATGACCACTGGTACCTGGTGGATACGCCGGGTGTACTTTGGCCCAAGCTCGAGGACCAGGCAGCTGCCTATCGCCTGGCCCTGTCTGGCGCCATTCGCAATACCGCCATGGAATTTACCGATGTGGCGCTGTTCAGCGCGCAGATGCTGCTGGAGCAGTTTCCGCAGCGGCTGCGCGAGCGCTACGACATGGAGACCCTGCCACCAACAGGCGAACAGTTCATGCAGGCCCTGGCCCGCAAGCGCGGCTGTGTGCGCAAGGACGGTGACGTGGACTGGCACAAGGTGGCGGAACTGCTGATTCATGATTACCGCGCCGGACGCTTCGGCCCCATGAGTCTGGAGCGCCCTCCCGTAGCGCAGCCGACGCCAGCTCCGAACGCCGACTGATCGCGTTTCTCAAGCGCAGGCTGATCGGCTAAGATACCGCCCTCGTCAAACCCCACACGGAACACCCCGAACTCCATGCCGAAATCCTTCTTGTTTGCCCTCGGGCAGCGCTGGTTGAGTGAAACCGAACCAGAGCTGGGCCTGGGCATTGTGACCGACCTCGACCACCGCTCGGTCACCATCGCCTTCCGTTCCTGTGACCAGTTGCGCCGCTATGCCCGGCAGCAGGCGCCGCTGAGTCGGATTACCTTTGCCACAGGCGACACCATCACCAGTTGCCATGGCGATGCCTTGACCGTCATCGAAGTCAGCATCCACAAAGACACTCTGGTCTATCACGCCCACCTGCAGGAGGACCCCAGCCAGAGCATCAAACTGCCGGAGGCCCTCCTCAGTGACACTCTGATTCTGAACAAGCCGCTGGAGCGCCTGTTCGCCGGGCAGACCGACGCCGCCCAATGGTTCTACCTGCGCAAGCACACTCTTGAGCGTCTTGCCGGCATTGAGCGCTCTTCCGTGCTGGGCCTGTGCAGCGGGCGCACCGATCTGATTGCCCACCAGCTTTACATCGCCTCGGAAGTCGCGGCGCGCTATGCGCCGCGGGTGATGCTGGCCGACGAAGTGGGCCTGGGCAAGACCATCGAAGCTGGCCTGATTCTGCAGCAGCAGCTGGCGAACGGCCTCGCCAGCCGCGTGCTCGTGATCGTGCCGGAACCCCTGCTGCACCAGTGGCTGGTGGAAATGCTGCGTCGCTTCAGTCTGCACTTCAGTCTGTACGATGAAGAACGCTGCGCCGAGATTCTGGAGGCCATGGAAGAAGACGAAAACAGCACCCGCAACCCCTTCCTTGAGGACCAGCTGGTGCTGACGAGCGTGGACCTGTTCCACCGCCAGCCCGCCTGGTACGAGTTCGCACTCAAGGGCGAATGGGACCTGTGCATCGTGGACGAAGCGCACCACTTGCGGGACGACGCGGCACCGACACCCGTGAACCCCCGGCGCAAGCAGACCACCGACTATGCGCTGGTCAAGCGTATTGCCGACTCGGCAAAGGGCATCCTGCTGCTGACAGCCACGCCCGAACAGATGGGGCAGGAAAACCATTTCGCGCTTCTGCAGCTGCTGGATTCCAACCGCTTTACCGACTACGCCTCCTACAAGGATGAGCACGCGCACTATCACAATCTGGCCGCCACCATCAATGCGGTGGTCAGCCGCGAGCCGCTGGGTGCTGCGCACACCGCACAGCTGCAGAGCGTGCTGGCACGGCATCACAGCGCCGAGGCTATCGAGCAATTGCTGGCCCCGCTGCTGCCGGGTGCCAGGGCCGGTGCCGCAGAAAAGGACACCGCACGGGAACAATTGATCCGCATGCTGCTGGACCAGCACGGCACTGGCCGCATTCTGTTCCGCAACACCCGCAAGTCGCTGACGGGCTTCCCCAGCCGCGAAGTCAATGTCTACCCGCTGGATTTGCCCGAGGCCTATGACGAGCTGCGCAAGCTGCGGCCTTTGTCACTGGATACACACCTGAAACCAGAGATGGCTTACATCAGCGCCAGCGCGCTGCTCGATGAGGAGGAACAGGCGACCAGCCTGCCCTGGACCTCCATCGACACGCGCGTAAAGTGGCTGGTGGAATTCCTGCAAAGCAAGCGCGGCGAAAAGGTATTGCTGATCTGTGCGCAGGACGTGACGGCCATCAGTCTGGAGAAATACCTGCGGGTCAACGCCGGCATCCGCAGCAGTGTGTTCCATCGGCACATGGACCTGATCGACCGCGACCGCGCCGCCGCCTACTTTGCCGGCACCGAGAGCAGCGCCCAGATCCTGGTGTGCTCCGAAATTGGCAGTGAAGGGCGCAACTTCCAGTTCTGTCGCCATCTGGTGCTGTTCGATCTGCCCCTGAACCCCGACCTGCTGGAACAGCGCATCGGGCGTCTGGACCGCATCGGCCAGAAGCACACCATCCAGATTCATTTGCCGATATTCGATGGCAGCGCGCAGGAAGCCTTGTTCCAGTGGTACCAGCAGGCATTGAATGCATTCGCGCAAGTGGCGCCAGCGGCCTACCGCGTGTATCGCGATGTCCAGGAACCACTGCATGCCCACCTGCTGGCCTGCGCAGCGAATACCGAGGAATACCAGCAATTCCTGGCGGATGCCCATATCAGCAATATGGCCCTGAATCAGGCGCTGGAACAGGGCCGCGACAGGCTGCTGGAGATCAATTCCTTCAACCGCCCGCGCGCGGAGCAGATCCTCGCACAGATCCGCGAGTTCGAGTCCGAGTGCACGCCCGAGGCGTACATGAAGGAAGCCTTCGACGCCTTTGGCATCCATTACGAACACAATTCCGACAACAGCTACTCGATTCAGCCCACGGAAGAGATGATCGTGCCGGCTTTTCCAGGACTGCCCGACGAGGGTCTGGGCGCAGCCTTCGATCGCCAGCTCAGCCTGCACCGGGAAGACCTGCAGTTCCTGACCTGGCAACACCCCATGGTGCGTGGCGCGCTGGACATGGTGCTGGACTCTCCACAAGGCGGGGCTGCCGTGAGCCTGCTGGCGGCGCGGGACAGCAAACCCACCGGTCTGGATGACCAGGAACTGGTGGTGGAAGCACTGTATCGCATTGTGGCACAGGCACCCCGACGCCTGCAGATGGCGCGTTATCTGCCGGCCACCAGCTTCTTCTTCACCCTGGTGCCAGAGGATGCCGAGGAGCGCAGCAAGCCTGTCAGCCTTGACCCCGTGCGTGCGAAACTGCGCTTCATCGACAAGCACGACGCAGCGACACTGGTGTCAGATAATCAGTCCCAGATTGCCCAGTTGCTGCAGCTGGGCGAACAGATGGCACAGGCCGCCATGCGCACGACGGTGGCCGATGCCACGGCGGTCATGCTGCAGACGCAGACGGCCGAGATCAAGCGGCTGGTGGCATTGAAACAAGTCAACCCGAACGTCCGTGATTCCGAACTTGCGTATCTGAAAGAACAAACGCTGCAACTGCATCAATGCATGAAACTGGCGAGTGTCGAACTGCTCGCTGTCCATGTTGTCTTCAAGGCGTAAACGCAGACCAGCCCATTACCGGAGTGAACCGCATGATCAGCACAGCAGGCACCACGACACCAACCCGAGCCATCGCCATGCCCATGGCCGTGCACCCCGCTTTTGAGTGGCTGCGCAGTCAGCCCATCCCGACATTGAACGTGGTGCTTGAGGAATACCGGCACCGCGCCACGGGGGCACAGTATTTTCACCTGGCAAGCGATGACCCGGAGAACGTGTTTCTCGTGGCACTGCGCACGGTGCCCATGGACTCCACGGGCGTGGCCCACATTCTGGAACACACTGTGCTGTGCGGCAGTCAGAAGTACCCGGTGCGCGATCCCTTCTTCATGATGATTCGCCGCTCGCTCAACACCTTCATGAACGCGTTTACCAGCAGCGACTGGACGGCTTACCCGTTCGCCAGCAAGAACCGCAAGGACTTCCAGAACCTGCTGGAGGTCTATCTCGACGCCGTATTCTTCTCGCGTCTGCACGAGCTGGACTTTGCGCAGGAAGGCCATCGGCTGGAATTTGCCGAACCGCAGAATGCCGACAGCGCATTGCAGTTCAAGGGCGTGGTCTACAACGAGATGAAGGGCGCCATGAGCTCCACGAACTCGCTGCTGTGGCAGACGGTGAGCAAATACCTCTACCCCACCACCACGTATCACTACAACAGCGGTGGCGAACCCGAGCATATTCCCGACCTGAGCTATGCCGATCTGAAGGCTTTTTACGAAACCCACTATCACCCCAGCAACAGCATGCTGATGACCTATGGCGATATTCCAGCCATCGAGCATATGGCGCGTTTTGAGGAACTTGCCCTGTCGCGATTCCAGAAACTGGACATCCACATTCATGTGCGGGACGAAAAGCGCTACTACGCGCCGGTGCATGTCACCGAGAGCTACCCGCTGCGGGAAGAGGAAGACGAGGAAGAAGGCGGCAGCGACAAGACCCACGTGGTGATGGCCTGGCTGCTGGGCAAGAGCATTGATCTGCAGGAAATGTTCGAGGCGCAACTGCTGTCGAGCGTGTTGCTGGACAACAGCGCCAGTCCGCTGATGAACGTGCTGGAAACCTGCGGACTGGGTTCCTCTCCCTCGCCCATGTGCGGTCTGGAAGATGGCAATCGCGAGATGAGTTTTCTGTGCGGTCTGGAAGGTTGTGCCAGCGATGCCACGCCGAAAGTCGAGGCGCTGATTCGCAGCACACTGGAAACCCTGGCACAGGACGGCGTGCCGCTGGAGCAGGTGGAAGCCGCCCTGCACCAGCTGGAACTGAGCCAGCGCGAGATCACCGGCGACAGCCATCCCTATGGCCTGCAACTGATCATCGCCAGTCTGTCCAGCGCCGTGCACGGGGGTGACCCGCTGAACGTACTGGACATCGATCCAACCCTGGCAAAACTGCGCGAACTCATCAAGAACCCGGACTTCATCAAAGCACTGATCCGCCGCACGCTGATCGACAATCCGCACAACGTGGTACTGACGATGACGCCGGACGCGCACCTGGCAGCCCGCCAGATGGAAGCCGAAGTGCAGCGTCTGCAGGCCATCAAGGACAGCCTGAGTGCCGAGGCTGCGCAGGAAATACTTGCCCGCAGCCAGCAACTCACTGCACGACAGGAGGCGGTGGATGACCCGTCTCTGCTACCCAAGGTTGGCCTGGAAGATGTGCCCGCTGATCTGCCCCTGCTGTCGGCCACGCAAACCAGCATCGGCACTATGCCCGTCAGTTTCTATGCCCAGGGCACCAATGGTCTGTGCTATCAGCAGATCGTGATCGAACTGCCTGCACTCGATGAGGAACTGCTGCGCATACTGCCCTATTACGCCAGCTGCGTGTCGGAGTTCGGCATCGGGGCACAGAGCTACACCGACGTGCAGACCTGGCAGTCCAGAATCAGCGGCGGCGTGAATTGCTATGCCAATATCCGCAGTCGTCTGGACGATGAGCAGCGCACCCATGCGATTCTGGTGCTGTCGAGCAAGGCTCTGCTGGCCAACCATGACGCTCTGGCCGACCTGCTCCACCAGACCTTCACGCACGTGCGCTTCGACGAAGTCCAGCGGCTGCGCGAGATCATTGACCAGATTGCCGCCCGTCGCGAAAGCAGCATTACCGGTCAGGGGCACTCGCTGGCCATGACCCTCGCCAGCAGCGGCATGAGTCCGACCGCCCGCCTGAGCCACGAGTTCACGGGACTGGCCGGCATCGGCACATTGCGCGTCATCGGCAAATCGCTGAAGAGCGATGTCGAGGCCGCCGCCCTGCTCGGCAGATTCCGCGCGCTGCATCAGCAGGTGCTCAATGCGCCCCGGCGCTTCCTGCTGGTGGGTGAAGCGGCTGCACAGGATACGCTCACAGCCAGTCTGCAACAGCACTGGCAACGCAGTGCACCGCAGACAGTGACCGCCAGTTCCCTGGTGCTGCCCCCTGTCCGGGCGCAGGTGCGGCAAATCTGGACCACCAATACCCAGGTCAATTTCTGCGCCAAGGCCTATCCCACGGTACCGGCGGCCCACCCCGACCACGCGACGCTGGGAGTGCTTGCAGGGTTCATGCGTAATGGCTTCCTGCACCGCAGCATCCGGGAACAGGGTGGCGCCTACGGTGGCGGTGCAGACCAGGACGCCAACTCAGCTTCCTTCCGTTTCTATTCCTACCGCGATCCGCGCCTGGCCGACACGCTGCAGGACTTCGACAGGGCCATAGACTGGGTGCTGAGTGACGCCCACGAATGGCGTCTGGTGGAAGAGGCTATCCTCGGGGTAATCAGCGCCATGGACAAATCCACCTCTCCAGCAGGCGAAGCGAAACAGGCGTTCTACAACGACTTGTTCGGACGCACTCGCGAAGCACGCCTGGCCTATCGTCAACGCGTACTGCAGACCCAGGTGGCAGATCTGCAGCGCGTGGCACAGGTCTACCTGCGACCGGAACTGGCCAGCATCGGGGTGATCAGCAACAGCAACAATGCGAAAGCCGTGAAGAGTCTTGGCTTGGAGGAACGTTCAATCTGAATGTTTTTCTCTATTAATTTCAATGCGTTGTAAATTGTCAGGAAATAACCTGAAAAATATGTCAATGGCCGTGGAACTAAGTCAGGGGCATACAGTCTGATTAGTTGTAGGTAGATTGCAGACAGAATTGTGGGTTTTGTTTCATTTTATCTCTCCCTTGATAGTAGTCAGTTAAGCCCGGTCCTTTGACCGGGCTTTTTTTTGGGAGCGCATTCATATTTGCAAAGACAGACTCACTCGCCGCGCTGGGCCATGATCGTGTCGTAGGCCGACTTGATCTCCTGCGTCTTGCGCTTGGCAATCTCCATCATCTCTTCCGGCAGGCCTTTGGAGACAAGTTTGTCAGGATGATGCTGGCTCATCAGCTTGCGATAAGCCTTCTTCACTTCGGCCGTCTCAGCACCGCTTTCCAGTCCCAGCACCTTGTAGGCATCCTGCAGCCTGTCCTGTGGCCGCGCGTCGGTGTTGAAACGAAACTGGGCGTTCATGCGCATCACCAGACGATCATATTCGGCTTGCGACACCCCGAGACTGACTGCTATGGCATCCAGGACGCGCCGCTCCGCCGGGTCCATGGCGCCATCGGCAAGCGCCGTGGCGGTCAGAATTTCCAGGAACATCTGGATCAGATTGCGACGGCGCAGACATTCTCGTCGGAACTGCTCCAGCACCTGGGCATAGGGAAACTGCGGCTGCTTGCCCTGCTCGAACAAGCCGATGGCCAGCTTGCGCTGCTCGGGCTGGAGCCGCATCTGATCCATCACCTGCTGCGCCAGGGATATCTCGTCCGGACTGACGCGACCATCGGCCTTGGCCACGTATCCCATCATGGAGAACACCGCAGTGAAGAATGCCGTCTGCACGCGCTCGTTGCCCTGTGAGCCCAGTGCCGGATCGGCATCCACGCCCGCCATGCCCTTGTCGAAATAATTGCCCAGCGCGGCGCCCAGCACTGCGCCCAGCGGCCCGCCCATCACGAACCCGAAGGTTCCGCCCAATACCTTGCCCCACCAGTTCATGCGTTCACCTGTCTTCAACTGAATATGCGTTGCCACCAGCTCTGCCGTAGCGCCGGGGCACATTGTTCGTATTGCGCCTGATAGCGCTGCGCATTGCGCTGCACCGTGGCGGCGATCTCCAGCAACCAGGCCTTGTCGGCATACGAGCCGCGGGCGAATCCGGTATTGCCTTCGTGATAGGCCAGATAGAGATTGCGGGCGTCGTCGCGGGCGATATTGTTGCGGCGGACGCTGTTGGCGTTGTACCAGCCCACGAAGTCCACGGCATG
>CAISYX010000178.1 GCA_903889815.1 uncultured Gammaproteobacteria bacterium | reverse complement strand
TGGCGGTAGTGAGGTCGAGGACCTGGTACGTTGTGCTCACCCTGCCCGTGACTATGGCTATGATGAAATCAATCTCAACGTTGGTTGCCCAAGTGATCGTGTACAAGCGGGTCGTTTCGGCGCCTGCCTTATGGCTGATGCAAGCCTCGTCGCTGATTGTGTGCGAGCCATGAAGGATGCAGTCGATTTGCCCGTCACAGTCAAATGCCGAGCTGGCATTGATCAGCACGACTCCGCTGCTTTTCTTGCAGATTTTGTCTCAGCGATTGCCGATGCAGGATGCGATTTGCTGATTATTCATGCACGAATTGCAATCCTCAACGGGCTGAGTCCCAAGGAGAATCGCGAGATACCTCCTTTGAACTATGAGCGTGTTTATATGATCAAGGAGCGCTTTCCCCATTTGAAAGTCATCCTCAATGGCGGAGTCAAAAGCATAGATGACGCAATGCAGATCCTTGCGCTCGTCGATGGCGTCATGATGGGGCGAGAGGCTTATCACAATCCTTGGATATTGCATCGTGTGGATGAATTGCTTTTCGGAGAATCACCGAACACGTATTCCAGAATTGACACAGTCAGAGATTACCTTCCCTATGTTGCACGACAATTGTCGGATGGAACACCGTTGCAGCACATGACCCGTCATATTCTTGGGTTGTTCCATGGTGTACCAGGAGGAAAAGCCTTCAGAAGACATCTCAGCGAGAACGCCTTTCGCCGAGATGCCGGTCTTTCCGTTCTGGAAGATGCGATTGCGAGAGTTGAGGACTTTTCCAGCATTGCAAATAGAGAGGAACAGACAGCATGATTTCGAATATCAAGAAGTTCTTCGAAAAAAATCTGCATCTCGATAGCAACACCAGTGTAGCAGACAAAAGTGCCAGGTTGCCGCTGGCAACTGCCGCCTTGATGTTTGAACTGTTGAAGACTGATCAGATGGTAGACGAGCGCGAAATCGAGACATTGCTACAGGTCCTTCGACGAACCTTCAATCTTGACGAGAAAAAGTTGCGGGAGATCATCGCGCTGGCAGAAGGAGAAGCAGAACGCGCTACTTCTCTATACGAATTCACCAGCCTTATAAATGCAGACTACAGTTACGCAGAACGCGTAGAACTGGTGGAGAGTCTTTGGGAAGTGGCCTACGCAGACCAGCATCTTGATCGCTACGAAGACCATTTGATTCGCAAGGTGGCCGATCTTGTTCATGTCAGGCACAGTGACTTCATTCGCACGAAGCTGGAGGTCAAGTCACGGCTGGATATGCGCGCAAACACGAATCTTCAAAATTCCTCGTAGTCATCGTAGTAAGCACCGTCATTGACGAGATACTCGCGTTGTTGCAGGTAGGCTTCGCGGAGAAAAAGATACTCATCGCCGGAAATCAGATTCTCCATCGAGAGTACAGAGGCGCGATTGTCAAGCTGCTTGAGTGCAGTCAGAGTGTGTCTTGTTGAGCCATCATTGTGATACTGGATTGGGTTGAAGACGGTGTCCAGCACCATGCCAAACGAGTCGCGCAAGGAACTCGGCCCGAACAACGGCAATACCACATAGGGACCAGCGCCAATTCCCCATCGCCCAAACGTCTGGCCAAAATCTTCTTCGTTCTTGGCAAGTCCCACGGACGATGCCACGTCTATGACTCCAGCTATTCCGACCGTGGTGTTGATCAGCAATCTTCCGGAATCGGACGCGGCATCCTGCAGTTTCATCTGAAGAACGTTATTCGCCAGCACATTGACGTCATCAATATTGCTGAAGAAGTTACCAATGCCATGTCGAACGATCGTGGGCACGCCGTTGTTGTAGACGATAGCAACGGGACGCAGCAGCCAGCCATCAAGAAACTTGTTGAAGGCGAAAATGTGCACATTCGCGGATTCCCATGGATCGTCGGCAAAAGCCTGACCGCTGCACAAGAGCAGAGCGCCAAGCATAACCGAGTGACCGGCACTGACTACTGAATTCACTTTCATTGTGTCCACTAATCAAATCGGCGCGCATTATGCGCCATGACTACCGTAGTTCCTAGCTTGCAGCTCATATAATCCCGATTGCGAGTACAGGCGTCCTCTCCCTGAAATGGGGTCATGATCTGCAAGACTTGCCGCC
>CAISYX010000177.1 GCA_903889815.1 uncultured Gammaproteobacteria bacterium | reverse complement strand
GCTCCGATTGCCGCTGCCAGGGGCTCTGTCTTCATCAGCATTCCGGGGCCGCCACCAAAGGGACGATCATCCACGGTGCGATGTCTGTCTGTGGTGAAATCACGTGGATTCCAGCATTGCACCGACACAAGCCCTTCCCTGCACGCCCGACCGGTGATGCCGTGACCGGTCACTGCGTCAAACATCTCAGGAAACAGCGTGACAATACCGATCTGCACGACGATCTCCCTGTTTGCCACTAGGCCAGATAGTCCGGTTCCCAGTCGACGGTAATGCATTTGTCTTCCCGACTGACCTTGAGCACCACGCGCTCCGGCAGGTAGGGAATCAAGCGCTCCCGGCCGTCCACACTGCCTTTGCAGGGCTCTACCACGAGGACATCGTTGGCTCCGGTTTCAAGCAGCTTTGCCACGTTGCCGAGCCACTGACCCTTGGCGGTCTCGACACGCATGCCTGTCAATTCGTGCCAGTAGAACTCTTCCGGTTCCAGATCGGGCAGGTGTTCCACCTTCACTGCCAGCTCGACGCTGGCAAGCGACTTGGCGTCATCAGGATCGTCGTACCCCACGAAGTGAGCGATCAAACCCTTGCCATGCACCTTGCTCTGGTCCATCTCGACCGGCTTCCACTCCCCACCAATGCGGGCAAGCAGATGCCGAAAGTCCAGAATATTGTCCTGCGGGTCGGTGTACGAGATCAGCTTTACCCAGCCTTTGATGCCGTAAAGGCGACCTATTCGCCCCATAGTCACCAGCTGCGGCTGATCCTGCGTCATTCGATCAGGCTGCAGTGCTTGCCACTGATGACGCTTCTTTCATCAGAGCTGCAACGCGCTGGCTTGGCTGTGCGCCATTGCCGGACCAGTACTGGACGCGATCCAGGTTGATGCGCAGACGCTCTTCCTTGCCCTTTGCAACAGGATTGAAAAATCCAATACGCTCAATGAAACGGCCATCACGCGCATTGCGCTGATCGGTAACCGTGATGTAGTAAAACGGCTTTTTCTTGGCACCGGCGCGAGCCAGTCGAATAGTGACCATAAACTGAGATTCCTGAGTTAAGCATCCAAACGAAAACTTACCATGCCTCAAAGACTTGCAAACTTCAGCCACCACTTGTGGGTGACTCTTCCAAATACAGAGGCTGGAAAAAGGCGGGTATTCTATGTGAATTAATGGCGGGATGGAAGGAAAGATTCGAGAATTTCCCAGCACCCCAATGCCCTAGAAACGAGGCGGTCCGCCGGCTCCCGGGAAACCGCCGGGGCCACGCATTCCCCCAAGACCGCGCATCATGTTGGCAAGGCCTCCGTTCTTCATTTTCTTCATGACCTTCTGCATCTGCTTGTGCTGCTTGAGCAGGCGATTGAGGTCCTGAATGTCGGTTCCCGAACCCACTGTGATTCTGCGCTTGCGAGAGCCATTGAGAATGTCTGGATTGATGCGCTCTTTCATGGTCATTGAATTGATGATTGCTTCCATCTTGCGGAACAGCGAATCATCCACCATTTTCGCGGCACCTGGCGGCAAAGCACCCATGCCAGGCAGCTTGTCCATGATGCTGGCCATGCCGCCCATGTTCTGCATCTGTTTGATCTGCTCTTTGAAATCCTCCAGATCGAAGCCTTTGCCCTTCTTGATCTTGTTGGCAATGCGCTCGGCTTTCTCGCGGTCGACCTTGCGCTCCACTTCTTCAATCAGCGACAGCAGGTCACCCATGCCGAGAATACGGGTAGCGATGCGATCCGGGTAAAACGGCTCCAGCGCATCGGATTTCTCGCCTACGCCTATGAACTTGATCGGCTTGCCAGTGATCTGGCGAACCGACAGCGCCGCGCCACCACGGGCATCGCCGTCTGCCTTGGTCAGAATCACACCTGTCAGGGGCAGCGCATCATTGAAGGCCTTGGCCGTGTTGGCAGCATCCTGACCCGTCATGGCATCTACGACAAAGAGCGTTTCCACTGGATTCAGCACTTCGTGCAGACGACGGATCTCCGCCATCATTTCGTCGTCGATCGCAAGCCGGCCTGCTGTGTCGACAATCAGCACATCCATGAACTTGCGCTTCGCATCCTTCAGAGCAGCAAGCACGATGGCTTCCGGCGATTCACCGACACTGCTCGGGAAAAACTCCACCCCCACATCCGCTGCCAGTGTCTGCAATTGTGCGATCGCGGCCGGGCGATAAACGTCGGCGCTGACGACCATGACGCTTTTCTTGGGATTCTGCTTCAGCCACAGCGACAGTTTGGCCACGGTGGTGGTCTTGCCTGCGCCCTGCAGGCCAGCCATGAGGATAACAGCGGGCGGCTGAGCACGCAGATTCAGCGCCTCATTCGCGACCCCCATCACGGCTTCGAGTTCGGCCTGCACGATCTTGATGAACGTCTGACTGGGACTCAGGCTCTGGGAGACTTCCTGACCAACGGCTCTTTGCCGGACACGCTCGATGAAGTCCTTGACCACTGGCAGAGCCACATCCGCTTCGAGCAGCGCACGGCGCACTTCCCGCAGGGCGTCCTGGATGTTGTTGTCGGTCAGTGTCCCCTTGCCGCTGATCTTGCGCAGAGCACCGGATAGTCGTTCGGTCAGGCTGTCAAACATAGATCACTTCCGTCAAAAGAGTCGTCGTCGGCGTGCGGGTGAAATTCAAAGTGCGGGCGATTATAGCCAAATACGCCGGCATGTTCACTGTCGGGGCGCGACGGAAAATATCACTTCTACGCCTCTGCTACATATGAGAAACTTTCGCAACAAATGGCGGGCGCAAGGCATTCCACCCAGCCCGCAGCAGATCCCCAGAGACAACTCATGCAGCCAAGCACCGTCGCAGGACTGATCGCGGTAATGTTCTATATGATCAGCCTGGTCTTTCAGGTTCGCCATTTGAAAGCTGACGTGCGCACAGCCAGCGCCACCAGAACGGTATTCGTGTTCGGCGTGCTCGCCGTTCTCACCCATGCTGTCAGCGCAGGAGGCGTCATTCGCAACAGCGCCGGGTATCACTTCGGCATCGTCGAAATCAGCACGCTGATATGTGCAGCCATCTCCCTGCTGGCGCTGATCAGCAATCTGCGCAAACCACTGGGCGTCTTGATGGTGGGACTGTTCCCACTGGCCATAGTGGCCATACTGGCGTCAATCTTCATTCGCAGCAGCTACCCGGCTCGCCCTCTCGAACCGGGACTGGCCGGACACATTCTGTTGTCCATTCTCGCTTACAGCATGTTCACCATTGCGGCGCTGCAGGCAGGTTTCCTGGCATTTCAGAACTACCAGCTGCGTCACCGCCACGCGGCGAGCGTCATCAAGCGCTTTCCGCCACTGCAGGACATGGAGAGCTTCCTGTTTGAACTGCTTTGGGCAGGACAGATCCTGCTCAGCCTCGGGATTGTGGCGGGGTTCATGTTCGTCGAGGACATGTGGGCACAGGGGCTTCCACACAAGACTGTTTTCTCGCTGCTGGCATGGACAGTGTTCTCCGTCCTGTTGTGGGGACGACACCAGCTGGGCTGGCGTGGCACTACAGCCATCCGTGGCACCTTGATCGGCTTCGGTCTGCTGATCCTTGGCTTCTACGGCTCCAAGTTCGTCCTCGAATACATCCTTTCCTGACTCCGCATCGACTGTCGGATGATTCCCGGCACTTCCAGTGGGCCTGGTTGCAGATCAATCAGGCTGCAACAGCGCAGGCTCACCTCTGGCAAAGCGGCATCAACAAGCGCCAGCCCCACATGATGCGTTGCTCCCAGCGCCAGCTGCCAGAACTGCCAGCGCAATGGGTCATCCGCACACTCCTCGTCAAATGCAACGCGCAGATCCGCGTCATTGAGGGTGAAGCTGATACTTCGAAGAGGCATCGCCAGTCCTTTCCCGCAGGCTTTGATGTAGGCTTCCTTGAGCGTCCAGAGATCGAGAAAGTGCCGATGAAGGTCTTCTGAAGCACTGGCTCGCAACGCCGCCGCTTCCGAGGCTGAAAAGTAGCGATCGGCCAGCGCAAGCGCCCGTGTCTCACGTGAGGTTCGCTCCACATCCACACCCACTTCACCACTGCCACTGAGCGCAATCACGATCAGCCCGTCAGTATGAGCGATATTGAAAGACACACGCCCCTTGGCCTCCGGATTGGCAATCCCAGGACGCCCCCACGGATTACGGTCAAAGACCCAGTCCGTCGCTGCAATCTCCGGAAAAGAGAAACTGAGAATGGTTCGAACCGACGCACGGGTGACCACGAATTGCTGCCGCATCGAAGCCACCTGAAGACGGGCCATCCGCTGTTTTTCGTCAGCCGACAACAGCGCCAGATGCGCGTCGGCATTGGCATCCTGATTGCGCACGTACCACATATGAATCTCGTCGGCAGCCGGCATCAACATGCAGATGCACCGATAGCGGCCGGCGCGCAATTGCATGCAAGTTGCGCCGTTTCAGAACGCGGGTTCTTCATACCCTCTTTCATGTCACTCACCTCACCCCAGCAAGTCATACTTGCGCAAATACCCACGCAGCTGGTGATAGCTCATCTGCAGAAAATCGGCGGCCTTGCGCTGATTGAACTGCACACGCTTCATGGCCTGCTTGAGCAGCTCGATCTCGTAATGCTGCACATGAGTCACGAAATCAAAAGTTTCCAGTTCTGCCAGTTCGGGCGCTACCGTGTTCTGTGCCGAACTGGTTGCGCCTGCTGGTCCATTGGCGGGCAGATCTTCAGTGAACGCCGTGTGCGTCAGCCGATAGGGAGACTCAAAGGGATTGAACACCAGATGACCGATCGGCTTGTCGGGACTCTGATACACCGCCCGCTCCACCACGTTCTTCAGTTCGCGCACATTGCCGGGCCAGGTGTGCGTGACCAACATGCGCTCCATGTTGCTGGTGAAGCCATGAAAGTAGTCCCCGCCCATTTCCTTCACCATGCCCACGGCGAAATGCTGCGCCAGAACCAGAATGTCTTCGGCACGGGCCCGCAGCGGCGGCAGCGTGATGACGTCGAAGGCGAGTCGATCCAGCAGATCCTCCCGGAACCTGCCACGTCGTGCCAGACTTGGCAGGTCCTCATTGGTGGCCGCCACGATGCGCACATCCACCTTCAGCGTCTGACCGCCGCCGAGCCTCTCCAGTTCGCCGTATTCGATGATGCGCAGAATCTTTTCCTGCACTGCCATGGCAGTATTGGCCAGCTCATCCAGAAACAGCGTGCCGCCGTCCGCGCGTTCGAAGTAGCCCTTCTTCTGTGAGGTCGCGCCGGTGAAGGATCCTGCCTCGTGACCAAACAGCTGCGACTCCAGCAGCGTGTCACTGACCGCCGCACAATTGATTTTGAGAAAGTTCTGCTGCCAGCGGCGGGAGAGAAAGTGCAGACGCGCTGCAATCAACTCCTTGCCTGTGCCACGCTCTCCCACGATCAGCACAGGTTTGCGCAGGGGAGCTACCCGCGAGACGTGCTCCTGCATTTCGAGAAAACTGGCGGACTCCCCGATCATCCGGGGCGCTGTACTGTCACTGTGCATGGCGGCATCCTGCAAAAAGGTTTCGCCGAAAATACCACCAGTTGAGGATTTTCACCACTTCACGAACGAAAGACACCTCTCTCCATGAATATTCATTATATTTTTCAAAAAGATGGAATTTCCAGCATGACTGGCACAGAACCTGCTTTATCGCTCACATTCGCATAACCCTGGCATCAATCAACAGAGGAAACCCGACCGATGAGCATCTTTTCGCGTTTGTCCGACATCATCAATTCCAACATCAGTTCCCTGCTGGACAAGGCAGAGAACCCCGAGAAAATGATCCGCATGGTCATTCAGGAAATGGAGGAGACCCTGGTGGAAGTGCGCAGTGGCACCGCCAAGGTCATCGCCGAGAAGAAGACCTTGCACCGCCGTGCCGAGCAGCTGCGCCGGCAGGCAGAGGAATGGCAAAGCAAGGCTGAACTGGCCATGAGCAAGGACCGCGAGGATCTGGCCAAAGCTGCCCTGGTGGAGAAGGCCAGTGTCATCACCACTGTCGAGCTGCTGGACAGCGAGATGCTGAAACTGGACGAAACCCTGGACAAGCTGAGCCACG
This sequence comes from uncultured Gammaproteobacteria bacterium, assembly GCA_903889815.1. GTDB lineage: Bacteria > Pseudomonadota > Gammaproteobacteria > Pseudomonadales > Pseudohongiellaceae > UBA5078. The sequence goes on along the minus strand of CAISYX010000177.1, from coordinate 2,680 downwards.
AGATCGATCAGCTGCAGTCCAAACTCAATGATGCCCGCGCGCGCCAGAAGACCATCGTGATACGCACCACGGCCACCCAGTCCCGGGTGGACGTGAATCGCCAGCTGCACAACTTCAACATCGACAATGCGATGAACAAGTTCGAATATTACGAGAAGAAGATAGATCTGATGGAAGGCCAGGTGGAGAGCATGACCCGCGAGAGCAAGGGCCTGCACAGTGAGTTCGAGGAACTGGCCCGGAAGGAGAAGATTGACCTGGAGCTGCAGGCCATCAAAAGCAAACTCAACAAGTAATCCAAGCGCCAAAGGGCCCGGGCAATGAATTTTTTCGAATTCTCGATAGTGTTGATTTCCATCATCGGCGGCTTCATCACGCTGTGGATGTTCATCCTGTATCAGCGCAAGGAAAAAAAGGTCAGATTGTCTACCGACACCGAGTATGACATTCGCGAGCTCTCGGCCATTGCACAGTCGCTGAGCGCCCGGATTGACACCCTCGAAGCCATTCTGGATGCGGAAGTGCCCACCTGGAGGGAGCAGAATGAACAGCCGCACTAAGCCTTTCGCACTGAACGAGGAGCGCAGGCGCTTTCTCGGCGTCTGCGCGGGGTTGGCGGATTATCTGGAAGTGCCGGTCTTGCTGATCCGCGTGATCGTGGTCATGGCCTGCCTGGCCTGGCCAACGCTGACGCTTGCCTATTTCATCACCTATTGGTGGTTGAAACCCGACTCTGACGGCAAGGTACGCACCTACCTCTATGCGACACACACCGCTGAGCACTTTCGCTCACTGAACTATCGCAAACCGATCTACCGCAGCCGCGACAAGAAGGTGGCGGGCGTGTGCGCAGGCATCGCCGACTACCTGGAATTGCGGACGCGAACAGTGCGCATCCTGGCGATCCTTTCCTTCTTTGTGCTCGGGCCTTTCACCTTCTTCGTCTATGGCGTGTTGTGGATCGCCCTGGAAAAACAGCCAGAGGGGCATATCGGGTTCAATGGCTTGCACAAGGAGTCCCGCAACGGCGGTTCGAAGGCACGCCCCGAACAGACCACGCTGAACGCCGGTTCCACTGAGAACAGTGCGTCAGCGCAGGAGCGCGCCGACGATGAACATATCGCCATGTCACTGAAGGAATGTGGCGCAGCGTTTCGATCAATTGAAGCCCGCCTGCGTCATGTGGAAGCCTTCATCACCTCCAAGAAATTCCGGCTGCACTGCGAGATCAACCGCATCTGAGCCCCGCTTTCCTGCGCTCCCCGGCATCCCCCGCCAGAGGGGGCGCAGGCCTCTTCCCGTCTCCATGGCAAGCAGCTACACTCCTGCCCAGTGTCAGCCAACCAGCAGTCTCGACTCCGGATTTCCAACGCGATGCCCGCATCCAAGCCCTATCTGCTTGCAAGTCTGTTGTGCCTCGCAAGCGCCGTGCTGCACGCGCAACCCTCTGAATCCCTGCAACGCCTGCCTCCTGAAGTGCTTGATGTGCGCTCACCCGTCGACCGCGTCACGGGAACGCCAGGCAGCATGCGCATTACCGACCGCAGCTGCCGCTCAGCGCCTGTGAGTGATGTCCGTCGCCGCATCGTCGATACTGCCGTGCAGGAGTGGGCCTATTTCGGCTTCGGCGTCGACGATCAGGCGCGCGTGGAACCAAGCACCCAGCCCATGCCGCGCGGGGCGTTCGCCCGCCTGAGCGCCAGCGAGAGCGCCCGCCTTGCCAGCACCATCGCCGGTTACTGGGCGGCAACGCCGGACAGCGACTGGATCCTGCAGCGTCAGAATGCCAACTGGAACACCGAAGGCAGCGGCGCACGCTGGCGCGATGCCTGGTCCGCGGCGTTCATTTCCTGGGTGATGTGCGAAAGCGGTCTTGGCAGCAACGATCAGTTCCGCCGTGCCATCGCCCACCACACCTACATCGATCAGGCCATCCGGGCAGCCGACGGGCGTGATGCCGAGGCCGTGTACACCGCCCACGACCCTGGCGAAGCGGCGATCGAGCCCGGCGACATGCTGTGCCGGGGCAGTCGTCCGAATTATCGCTCGCTGGCAGAGCGACGCGCCCAGCTGGGAGCTGGCGCCCGCACCCATTGCGACATCGTGGTGAAAGTGGATGCTGAGGCGCAGAAGATCATGGTGATTGGCGGCAATGTGCGCAGCTCTGTGCGGATGAAGGTCATGCACGCGGTCCAGGACGATGGTCAGGCACTGCGACCGCTGTCAGACAATGGGCGCGCGCTGTTCGCCCATCTCAAACTGGAAGCACCATCCATTGCGCTGAATGCATTGGACAGCACCCCTACGCTGCAGTCGCGGCAATGCCAGACTCCCGCTACAACATTGCTGGCAATCACGGGCAACAGTGCGCCGGGTGCCTGTTGAAACGCACCCGATGAAATACTGCCAGCTCTGCGCCGCGCCAGTCATTCACAAGGTCCCCACAGGCGACGACAAGCCCCGCTACTGCTGTATTGACTGCGACGTGGTGTTTTACGAGAACCCGAAGAACATCGTCGGCACGCTTCCTGTCTTCGAAGACAAGGTGCTACTGTGCCGCCGCGCCATCGAGCCACGTTACGGCCTCTGGACCCTGCCGGCTGGTTTCATGGAGAACGGTGAAACCACCTTGCAGGGCGCGGTGCGCGAGACACTGGAGGAAGCCGGCGCGAGGATACGT
>CAISYX010000176.1 GCA_903889815.1 uncultured Gammaproteobacteria bacterium | reverse complement strand
CTCGCAGATCTTCCAGAAAATAGAATTGTCCGTTGTCTTCTTCCACCGCTGACAACAGCACATACAACTGTACCTGCAGCTGCTGCGCCACGCCGGCCTCGACGCTGCTGCGAAACGCGCGATCGAGGACCACGCCGGTAAGCCCCAGGAACAGGCTGAGAAGCACACTGACGGCAGTCAGCAAACGGGTCTGAAGGGAATAGTCGGAAGTACGAGTGGTGGCGCTCATCGCCGCTCAGGCATCCGTGCGGAAACGGTAGCCCTGCCCCCGGATGGTCTCGATGGGATGCAATGTGTCCTGAGGGTCCAGCTTCTGACGCAGGCGCCGCACGAAGACTTCCAGTACGTTGCTGTCACGGTCGTAGTCCTGCGCATAGAGATGTTCGGTCAGCTCTGTTTTGGACACGACCTGACCCGGATGCAACATCAGATATTCAAGCAACTTGTACTCATAGGCCGTCAGTTCGACGCCCAGGCCTCCGAGAGTGACCCGCTTGCTGGTGATGTCGAGCGCGATGGGACCAAATTCTATGAGTGACTTTGCAAAGCCGGCCGCGCGGCGGAGCAAGGCATTCAGGCGTGCCAGAATTTCTTCCAGCTGAAACGGTTTGACGACATAGTCATCGGCGCCGGCGTCCAGCCCCTCAACCTTGTCCTGCCAGTCGCCACGAGCCGTCAAAATGAGGATGGGAAAAGTCTTGCCCTGCGCGCGGATCTGCCGGATCAGCGAGATGCCATCCAGCAACGGCAGTCCGAGATCGATGATGGCACTGTCATAGGCAAACTCGGAGGCGAAATACAGCCCGGCCTTGCCATCCGCCGCATCATCCACGACATACCCATGGCGCGTCAGGCCCAGCACCAGTTGCTGCCTCAGCAGACTCTGATCTTCCACCACCAGCAGACGCATCTTTATTGCTCCCGCCGGATGGCGCCTGTTGCAGCATCGACATACACGGTGAAGATGTTGCCTTCATTGTCCATGCGGACGCGGTACTGCAAACCGCCTGCCTGCTGTACCTCGCTGATGCTGACCACATTGCCGGGGAAACGCGCGCGCACCAGTTCCAGAGCTTCACGCTGGGAAATGCGGGGCGCCTCTGCGGTCGCCGGGCTGCCTGACTGCTGGGCCACGAGAAAGCCCTGGGCCTGGATTGAACCGGCCGGCAAGTTGATGAGCACGGCACATGCCAGAAGTGCCAAACAGCGCAACAACACAGGTCTCAGTGAATTTGACGTCAACACGGCTTCTCTCCCAATCGCGGCGAAGTGCAGCCCGCGCGTCAAATGCACTGGAGCAGACCTCTAGAACACCGGTTGAACATCGACTCTGACGCGAACCTGCTGGCCCGGGTCGTTGTCCATGCGCACCGAATAGTCTTCGTTGTTGTAGCGGTAGCGAACCTGATATCCGATCAGGCGCTCTTCCTCGTGGTAGTCATAGATGGTCTCGCACTGCCGCACGGTCTCATATTCGGTGACCCCTCCATGACTGTTCGCAGCGACTATATCACGTCCAATTGAGTGCCCCAACACCGCCCCCACCACCGTTCCCACGCGTTTGTTGGACTTGCCGTGACCGACGGCATTGCCCAGCGCGCCACCAATGATGGTGCCCAGCAGAGCCGGTGTACGACTCTCAGGTCGTGCCCGACGCTGACTGACAACTTCCTCGTTCCAGCACTCTTCCCGGGGTACAGTGACTTCCACGGTGCGGTAAACCGGCGTGGACTCGATGACATCGGCATATTCAAAACGTGTCTCGGCCAGCACCGGCGATGCGAGCAACGTGACGGCATATCCCGCAATGGCAAGCCGTACAAGGGTGCTGATGTGACGTGGGGTGAGTTTCATGGCTGTCTCCTCTGTGGAATTCTCAGGACCTGATCGACGGTCTTGACGAGTCGCTGAGCCCGGAAGCATTGGCATTTCCGAACTTCTGACCAGAGTGTGGCAGAGAGAATCTGAATAATGGCTTAACCATTTGCAGGACAATCGCAGGGCGCAGAGCCTGCAAAGCCAAGGGTTTGATTTATCAGCAAAGCTCGTTAGAATTGCCCCGCGTTACAGATCATCTCCCGGTCAAGTCAATTGAGGCGATGGGTGTTTCGAGTCAATAATAATTATAAGCAGCGAAGAGAGTCTCCATGTTCAATTACAACAAGTCATTCAGCATAGCCTTCATTACTACACTTCTGGTCGCCATCCCCGTTTTTCTGATTGAAATCCAGTACACACAGCCGTTGGTTCTGGCTGGTACGCTCCTGATCAGCCTGGGAGCCGCAGCAGCCGCCACTCACCACCGCAAGCCACGCGCACGCAAACCGGTGGTGGAAGAGCATCGCGTTGCCTACAACAAGTCTCGCCGCGAGAGCGGCAGTGTGAAATGGTTCAATGCCAGCAAGGGATTTGGCTTCATCACTCGTGACAGTGGTGACGACATATTCGTGCATTTCCGCTCCATTCGCGGCGAAGGTCATCGCGTGCTGCAGGACGGGCAACGCGTGGAATTCGCTATCAGCGAGGGCGACAAGGGACTGCAGGCAGAGGACGTCGCCGCCACCAAATAAGGCAGCGACTCTCAGTAATGGGGCGGGCGTTCGTCTGCGGACGCTGCGCTCTGGCCTTTTTCAGGCAGGTTTTCCAGCACATGCAGCAGGCGCTCCCGATGCAGAATCAACTCGCGCTCCAGGGCGTCGATCTGATCCTGCTGGCGGACGACAATGGCATTCAGATCATTCAGCAGATCCTCCTGAAACGCGAACTGTGACTGCAGCTCTATCAGCTGCTCCTGCAGTTGATCCGGACTCATGGGCACTCCTGGCGCGAAATTGTGGTGACTGGGCGAGCTGGCAATTACACCACCGCGTGACAAGGCGTGACCAGTCACGAAGTGGTTGCGGTTTCGTCATATTTTCGGCAACGTGCAATAATTCACCTGACAAGAGTGTCAAAGCTGACGTCATTCTCTGATTCACGAAACTTTGCAGGAACTCCGGCATGCAGAAAGCCACGATCAACTGGACCAACACGCTGATTTTCACCCTCACGCCTCTCTTCGCGTTGACCCTGGTTCCCTGGTACGGATTCACCTATGGCTATGAGCTTTTCGAAGTGGTGGTCTTCGTCATCCTGATGGGCTATTGCGGCATGTCGATTACTGCGGGCTACCACCGCCTCTGGTCCCACAAGTCCTATAAGGCGCACCCCTTTGTCCGTTTTGTATTCGCCCTTGGCGGCGCCTGTGCTCTGCAGAACGATGTGCTGCACTGGGCATCCGATCACCGTCGCCATCACGCCCATGTGGACAACAATGAAAAGGACCCCTATTCCGCTGGACTGGGCTTCTGGTACTCCCACATGGGCTGGATCCTGCGCAACTACGAAAGCGGCAAGGAAGACTTCTCCAACGCCAAAGACCTGCAGAATGATCCGATCGTCATGTGGCAGCATCGCCACTATCTGAGTCTGGTCCTGATCATGAACCTCGGTCTGCCTGCGTTTCTAGGCTGGCTCAACGGCGACATTCTTGGCTGTGTGCTGCTGGGCGGCCTGCTGCGTCTGGTGCTGAGCCAGCATGTCACCTGGCTGATCAATTCTGTCGCGCACATCTGGGGCAGACAGACCTACAGTGAGGACAGCTCCGCACGCGACAATCCCCTGTTGGCTCTGGTTACCTATGGCGAGGGTTATCACAATTTCCATCACACGTTTCAGTGGGACTACCGCAATGGGGTGCGCTGGTGGCACTACGACCCGACCAAATGGTTCATCGCCGGCTGTTCCTGGCTTGGACTGGCCACCGATCTGAAACGCTGTTCCCCTGTCGTCATCGAAAGCGCTCGTCTGGACATGCAGTACCAGCGCGCGTCAGAGTCTTTCTATGCCTTGTCGGATGCGATCAGCAATGCCGATACCTGGCGCCAGCGGCTGGAGCAGGAATACGAACAGTGCAAGGCAGCACTGCATGCCTGGGCAGCGCATCAGCAAACCTGGTATGAAGCCAAGTCGTCTGAACTTCATGAGAAATGGTCGCATTGGGACAAGCGCAAGCTGCGCGACAGTTATCGCGAGTCTCAATTTCGCCTGAAGATCCAGAAGCAGCGCTGGGAAGTGCTGATGCAAAGCGTGCCGACTCTGGCTGGGTCCTCAATCTGACGACAACTCACTTCGCCACCCTTTGGAGCTTCGCCCGATGCCCGTTCGCAATCGCTTGTCCGCACAGTTTCTCGCCGCGGTAATTCTAGCCCTCAGCCTCCCTGCCCTTGCCCTGGAAGAAGGGCAACCCGCACCGGATTTCACGTTGCCCGACATTCAGGAAGGCAAGCCTGCCATCACCCTGGCTGAGCTGCGCGGCAAGACTGTCTACGTGGACTTCTGGGCTTCCTGGTGCGCGCCGTGTCTGCGCTCAATGCCGCTGATCAACGAGCTGTACGCGCAGTACAGGGACCAGGATTTCGAGGTAATCGCCATCAATGTGGACGATCCGATTGAGGATGGCCGGGAATTTCTGCTGGACACGCCGCTGGACTACCTCATTGCGGCAGATACAAAGAATGAAGTGCTGGAACAATATGGTGTGCGGGGCATGCCCACGTCGTTCCTGATCGACAGCGAGGGCATCGTGCGCATGGTGCATATGGGCTTTCGCGACAAGGACATCGAACTGATCGAGGCCGCTGTCACCGGACTCCTGGCATCACAGACGCCGTGACTTTCAGAACAGCTGCAATGGCGGCTCGTCCAGCGCCGCCATCTGCTCCCGCAATTCCAGAATGTGCTCCGCCCAGTAACGTTCCGTGTTGAACCACGGAAAACTTTTCGGGAAGGCCGGATCTTCCCAGCGCCGCGCCAGCCAGGCGCTGTAGTGCATGATGCGCAGTGTGCGCAGTGCCTCGATCATGTCCAGACTGCGCGGATCGAAGTCATGGAACTCGTTGTACCCCTCCGCAATTTCCAGCAACTGCCCCTGGCGCTGATCGCGCTCGCCTGACATAAGCATCCACAGGTCCTGGACTGCCGGCCCGGTCATGGTGTCGTCAAAGTCCAAGAAATTGGGGGCATCGTCACGCCACAGTACATTGCCCGGGTGGCAGTCTCCATGGATGCGCAGACGGCGCACACCGCGGGTGCGGGCGAATACGGCCTCGACACGGGCAATCAAGTCGTTGGCGAGCGTCTCATAGGCGCGGATCAGGGAGTCAGGAATGAAGTGCTTCTGCAGCAGGAAATCACGACTCTCGATGGCAAAGCGTGACACCGTCAGTTCGGGACGGTGCTGAAATGGTCGCGTGACGCCCACCGCATGCACGCGGCCGATGAAGCGGCCCATCACCAGCAGGTTGTCGGGATTGTCCAGGTCCGGCGCACGGCCCGCACGGCGCTCGAACACCGAGAAGGAGAAGCCCTGGTAGTCATACAGGGAGTCCCTGCCATTGAGCAGCAGCGGCGGCACCACGGGAATCTCCAGGTCCGCCAGCTCCTTTGCGAAGGCATGCTCTTCCAGAATCTGCTCCCGCGTCCAGCGTTGCGGGCGATAGAACTTGGCAATCACCGGGGGGCCATCTTCAACGCCTACCTGGTAGACACGATTCTCGTAGCTGTTGAGCGCCAGTATGCGGGCATCGGTGCAAATACCGACACTCTCCATGGCTTCCAGCACGGTTTCCGGGGTCAGGAATTGATAAGGGTGAACATCGGCTGTCTTGGGAGTATCGGGTGCGTCTTGCTGACTGTCTTCGCTGGCGGGCATGTTCCGGTGGTCGTCCTGATCGAGTTTGGCCCGAGTATACTGTAAAATGCGCGCGCCCGTTCGCCGCCTGCCAGCCCGCGGCCACTATCGACTTGCCATTCAACCCAGTGAGGAGCCCGACTTGAACCAGCAGCAACTGCAAGCCAGAGCGCAGGAATTACGCCACCAGTACGACGCCGTGTGTGCACAGAAACTGAACCTGGACCTGACCCGTGGCAAACCGTGCTCCGAACAGCTCGCCCTCAGCGACGCGCTGGATGGCATTCTTGCTGGCGATTACCGCTGTGCAGACGGCAGTGACAGCCGCAATTACGGTGGCATCATGGGCATCCCCGAAGCGCGACGCTTCGCGGCGGATTATCTGGGCACTACACCCGCGCGCACCATGGTCGGCGGCAACAGCAGTCTGCAGTTCATGTACCAGATCGTCACCAGCGCCCTGTATCACGGCGTGCGCGGCGCCGCCTCGGCCTGGAGCCGCGAAGCATCTGCAGCCGGTGGGAGAATCAAATTTCTGTGCCCGGCGCCAGGCTATGACCGCCACTTCGCCATCTGCGAATCCCTCGATATCGAGATGATTCCTGTCGCCATGACCCGCGAAGGTCCGGACATGGACCTGATCGAGGCCCTGCTGAAGGCAGACCCGCTGATCAAGGGCATGTGGTGCGTGCCCAAGTATGCCAATCCAGACGGGGTGGTGTACTCGGATGCCGTAGTGGCACGCATGGCGGGCCTTGGTCGCATCGCCGGCGCCAACTTCCGCATCCTGTGGGACAACGCCTATGCCGAGCATCACCTAGTGGACAATCCCCCCGAGCTGGCCAACATCCTCACGCTGAGCGAAGCGGCGGGCACCCTGGACAATGTTTACGCGATTGGCTCCACCTCCAAGATCACCCACGCGGGCGCCGGCATTGCCTTCATCGCCAGCTCCGAGGCCAACCTGACGAGCCTGGCGGACCAGCTGATCATCGCCACCATCGGGCCCGACAAGGTCAATCAACTGCGCCACATGCGCTTCCTGAAGGACATGCCGATGCTGCGTGGCCTCATGCAGCAGCATCGTGCCATTCTGCAGCCCAAGTTTGAGTCGCTCCTGAATGAACTGGACAGTGGCCTGGCCGGCAAGACGGTCAATGGCAAGGCGCTCGGGAAATGGACAGTGCCACAGGGTGGTTACTTCGTGCTGTTTGATACCCAGCCAGGGCTGGCGGATATCGTGGTGAAACTCACGGCGGGCGCGGGTGTGAAACTGACGCCTGCGGGCTCCACCTACCCCTATCGCAAGGACCCGGGGAACACCAATATCCGCCTGGCGCCATCTTTCCCGAGTCTGCAGGAAATCGCCGCAGCCATGAAAATTTTCGTAATGTGTGTGGAGCTGGCGAGCATCGAGCGCGCGCTGGCGCAGTAAACGGAAGGGCGGCGGCTCCGGGCGGGCCGCCGCATGGCGTCACTCGGACTTCTGGGTGTCCGTGTTGCGGGCGGTCATGTAGGGCACGGGAAACAGGGTGATATTGTCGCCGCTGGTAATCTTGCTGACACCACCCTTTTCCACTTCATCGATGCGCACAATGGCCTGGATGGGAATGAAACTGCGCTTCACGCCGAGAAACTCGGCCTTGAGTTTCTCCTCGCTGGGGTCCACGACAACCTGACTGCGTTCGTCGAAGATATAGTCTTCCACTTCGATGAACCCGTACAGTTCGCTCTGGTACACCTGTTTGGCAAAGACTTCATACACTTTGCCCTTGTTGAGGAAGGTGATTCTGTAGATTTCCGAGGGATTTGCCATGCGTGCGGTCTCTTGATCATTGACGCTCTGCAATATCAGGCTGAAGCAGCGAAATTCAAGTCAGCTTCATGCCGAATGCGGAGCAGGCAGGGAGTTTACAGGAATTGTCCGTGCCCCACCCGATATTCTTGCGTCTGCAGCTGGCGGTTTGTGAGCCCGGGCAGAGCTGTTACAATCCGCGCTCATTTTCATCCCGGGACTTCCCTGACCCGGCGGGACCAGCGACAGACATGAGCACTATCGACATCAGCACAAGCCCTCAGGAATTTCCGGTCCAGGTGCCTGCCAGCGGCAAGGCCCGCAAGGTCTTCATCAAGACCCATGGCTGCCAGATGAACGAGTACGACTCGTCCCGCATGCTGGACATGCTGCGTGAATCCCACGGTGCCGAACTGGTGGCAACGCCGGAAGAAGCCGACTTGCTGTTGCTCAATACCTGCTCCATCCGCGAAAAGGCTCAGGAAAAGGTATTTCATCAACTGGGCCGCTGGAAGTCCCTGAAGAAGCTCAATCCGAATCTGCAGATTGCCGTGGGCGGTTGTGTCGCAAGCCAGGAGGGCGCTGCAATTGGCAAGCGGGCTCCGTATGTGGACGTGGTCTTTGGACCGCAAACCCTGCACAAGCTGCCTCGTATGTTGGATGACGCCAGCGGCAGTGGCACCCTCGTGGACATCAGTTTTCCCGAGATCGAGAAATTCGACCGCCTGCCCGAACCCCGTGTGGATGGCTGCGAGGCCTACCTGACCGTGATGGAAGGCTGCAGCAAGTACTGCTCGTTCTGCGTCGTGCCTTACACCCGCGGTGAAGAAGTCAGCCGCCCGCTGGATGATGTGCTGGCGGAGGCAGTGCACCTCGCTGGGCAGGGTGTGCGCGAGATCAATCTGCTGGGGCAGAACGTCAATGCCTACCGTGGGCTGAACCACGAGGGGCAGATTACGGACCTCGCCACCCTGATCCAGTACATCGCCGCCGTCGAAGGCATCGGCCGCGTTCGTTTCACAACGTCACACCCGGTGGAATTCTCCAGCAACCTGATCGAGATATACCGTCATGTGCCGGCGCTGGTGGACCACCTGCACCTGCCGGTGCAGAGCGGTTCGGACAGAATTCTGGCCGCCATGAAGCGCGGTCACACGGTGCTGGAGTACAAATCCATCATTCGCAAACTCAAGGCCATACGCCCGAACATCAGCCTGTCTTCCGACTTCATCGTCGGTTTTCCGGGCGAGACCCACAAGGATTTCGAAGACACCATGAATCTGATCACGGAGATCGGCTACGACACTTCCTTCAGCTTCATCTACAGCGGCCGTCCGGGCACACCAGCGGCCGAACTGCCGGACACCACATCGGAGCAGGAAAAGAAGCACCGACTGGCGATTCTGCAGGCGCAGATCATCCAGCAGGCCAGCGCCATCAGCGAGCGCATGGTGGGCAGCACCCAGCGCATACTGGTAACGGGCGTCTCGCGCAAGGACCCAGGTGACATGCAGGGCCGCACCGAGAACAACCGCGTTGTCAATTTCCGCTGCGACGACTCCCGGCTTGCAGGGCAGTTCGTGGACGTGAAGATCACGCGGGCGTTCGCCAATTCCCTGCTGGGCAGCCTCTGAACGCGGCCTTCGGCAAGAAGTCTGCAAATGTGCTTACAAGCAGGCTCAGATTGGTATACTACCGGCACTTTTCATCCGCCCGGAGGCTTGCAAACTGTCTTGATGGCAACCCAGAAATACACGCAGCGGCTCATTCTTGAGCCGGACAATACCCAGCGCCTGGCCAATCTTTGTGGTCACCTGAATGAACACCTGCAGCAAATCGAAAAGTCGCTTGCGCTGAAAATTCAGAATCGCGGCAACGAATTCAAACTCTCGGGAAGCCAGCAGGCCGTGGATGATGCCAGTGGCGTTCTTGTGTCACTGTACAAGGCAACCGGCCAGAGCACTGTGAATCCCGACATGGTGCATCTTGCGCTGCGCACAGTGGAAAGCGCCGGCAAGACCCGCTACGACGTCGACAAGCCCATGATTCTCAAGACCCCGCTGCTTTCCGTAAGGCCGCGCGGTCCGCATCAGCAGGACTACGTGGAGTCCATCCAGCGCCACGACATCAACTTCGGCATCGGCCCGGCCGGCACTGGCAAGACCTATCTGGCAGTCGCCTGTGCCGTGGAAGCGCTGATGCAGGACCGCGTGCAACGCGTTCTGCTGGTGCGCCCGGCCGTGGAAGCCGGAGAGAAACTGGGGTTCCTGCCCGGCGATCTGGCCCAGAAGATCGACCCGTATCTGCGCCCGCTGTACGACGCGCTTTACGAAATGCTCGGAGTGGAACGCGTCGGACGCCTGATCGAAAAGAATGTCATCGAGATTGCCCCTCTGGCCTACATGCGTGGCCGCACCCTGAACAATGCCTTCATCATTCTGGACGAAAGTCAAAACACCACGACCTCCCAGATGAAGATGTTCCTGACCCGCCTCGGGTTCGGTTCGACTGCCGTTATCACCGGCGATGTCACCCAGATCGACCTGCCCAAAGGCACACGTTCCGGGCTGGTTCAGGTCACTCAGGTCCTCGAAGACGTGGAAGGCATCGGCTTTACCTGGTTCGACTCGAAGGATGTGGTTCGCCACACCCTCGTCCAGCGCATCGTGGAAGCTTACGATCGCTTTGACCAGAGGAACATCAGCCCGTTGAGCGGCCTGGACAACGCCATGGAGCAGGGAGCTGAGCGCGATGCTTGAGTTCGAGAACGCCTGCCCGGACATGCCGGTGCCACCAGAATCGGCGTTTGCGTTGTGGACTGCGAAGGCCATTGCTGCAGCGGCTGCCGGAAAACCAGTGTCGGTGGGCATCCGCATTGTCGATGAAGAGGAATCCGCGCAGTTGAATCGGGACTATCGCGGCAAGGACTACGCCACCAATGTATTGTCATTCGGCCACGAGCTTCCCGCCATGATTCTTGACGCACTGGACGAACTGCCTCTGGGTGATCTGGCCATCTGTGCGCCAGTGGTGCTGCGCGAGGCTGCCGAACAGGGCAAGAGTGCGGATGCACACTGGGCGCATATGGTAATCCACGGGCTGCTGCATCTGCAGGGGCACGACCACGAAGACGACGCGCAGGCCGAAGCAATGGAGGCGCTCGAACGCAGCTTGTTGAAGGATCTGGGGATCGCCGATCCCTATCAGGAGAAGACGCAGGAAAATGAGTGACGAGCAGACAGGCCACGAATCAAGACCGCGCTCCTGGATAGACAGAATCGCGCAGATTTTCTCCGATGAACCCACCGACACCGGCAGCCTGCTGGAAATTCTGCGCAACGCGGCGCAGGACAATGTGCTGGATGCAGACGCCCTATCCATCATCGAAGGCGCTCTGCAGGTGTCCAACATGCAGGTGCGCGAGATCATGATTCCGCGCCCGCAGGTGGTGACCGTCTCGGCCCGCAACACGCTTGAAGAGGTGCTCGACATAGTGGTGACGGTCTCCCATTCGCGCTTTCCGGTCGTGGCTGAGAATTCCGACTCGGTAATCGGCATTCTGCTGGCAAAAGACCTCCTGCCCTTCGCGCTCGACAAGAACGGCAGCAACTTCGATGTGAAGGCCATCGTGCGGCCCGCGACCTTCGTCCCGGAGAGCAAGCGACTCAACGTGCTGTTGCGGGAATTCCGCGAGACGCGCCATCACATGGCCATCGTGATCGACGAGTACGGATCTGCCTGCGGAGTGGTCACCATCGAAGACGTGCTGGAACAGATCGTGGGCGAGATCGACGATGAATACGATGTCGATGACGAGTCCTATGTAAAGAAAATCGATGCACAGCAGTTCATCGTGAAAGCACTCACCCCGATTTCCGAGTTCAACGAGTCCTTCGACCACGACTTCAGCGATGCCGACGTGGACACCATCGGCGGTCTTGTGCTGCAACACTTCAGCCACATTCCGGAACGCGATGAGAGCGTGGTCATCGGCGCCTTCCGGTTCACCATTCTGAATGGCGACAGCCGGCAGATCCGCTTGCTGAAAGTCACAAGAATGGATGAAGAAACCGGGGAGAGCAGCAAATGAACCCGCGACAAGGTCTTGCACGACTGTTGGTGGCTCTGAGCCTGGCGTGTCTTCTTCCCGCCTGCGGCTTTGCATTGCGCGGAAGCGAATCAGCCTCAGCCGACGGCACTATTGTCCATCTTCGGGCTGCTGAACCCGGCAGTGCACTGGTGCAGACTCTGAGCGAGGCGCTGCTGGCAGCCCAAGTGATGCTGAGCCCTTCCGCCACAGACGGCGGGCTGCAACTGCAACTCGGCGCAGAGTCGCTGCTCAGCCGTCCTGGCAGTGTCAACAGCCGCGCTCGTGCGGCGCAGTACGACGTGGAAATGAGCGTCGAAGTCATGCTTGGGCGCGGCGATACAGTCATGTTCGGGCCTCTGCGAGTGGCTACTCAGCGCAGCTACTACGAAGATCTGTCGACGATCGCTGGCAGCAGCGAAGAAGTCGTCCTTCTGCAACAGGAAATGCGCCAGGAGCTGGCGCAACAGGTGCTGCGCCGACTGCGCGCTGCTCTGGCGGAACAGGGCGCCTGATGCGCCCAGCGAGCGTGCCATGTGCGCATAAACTCTGACCAGCTCGAGGGCCATCTTCAGAAACCGCTGCAAGCCTTCTACTGGATTGCGGGAGACGAGACACTGCTTGTGCAGGAAGCGCTGGGCCTGTTGCGCACCCGCTGCCGCGCACAGGGTTTCACCGAGTGGGAGCTGTTTTTTGTCGACCGCAGCTTCAGCTGGCAGTCCATGCTGCAATCTGGCAACAGCATGTCGCTCTTCGCCGACCGCAAGATCATCGAACTGCGCCAAACCTCGGCCAAGCTGGACGAGGCCGGTCGCGACGCACTTACGCAGTATCTCGCCTCACCCAATCCCGACAATGTCTTGATCCTGGTCACCCCGAAGCAGGAGCCAGCAACACTGAACACCAAGTGGTTCAAGGCGCTGGAGGCCGCTGGCGTATTCGTGCAGGTCTGGCCGGTGGACGCCAGAGGGCTGCCGCGCTGGGTCAACGCGCGCATGGCCCGAAAAGGCATGAGCGCCGACGCCGATGCCATTGCACTGCTGTGCGATCGTGTTGAGGGCAATTTGCTGGCGGCCGATCAGGAGATCGAAAAACTGAGCGTTCTGGCAGGGACTGCACCCGGTCAGCGCGTGCATGTGGATCGCCGGCAGATCATGGGTCTGGTGGCCGACAGCTCCCGCTACAATGTCTTCGCGCTGCTCGATGCCGCCTTGCTGGGTGACACGCGCCGCTGTCTGAAAGTGCTTGGCGGCCTGCGCGCCGAAGGGAGTGAACTGCTGGGCCTGCTGGCCATGGTGAGTCGGGAGCTTCGCACTTTGATTGCCATTTCGCGGCGAGTGGCGGGTGGGCAGGCGCAAGGCGCCGCGATGTTGAGCGAGGGAGTGCGCAAGACGCATGAAGCGCCTGTCATCCGCGCGCTGGAACGGCTGCGGGTGCCGATGCTGGAGTCCATGCTGCAACACGCCAGGCAGGTGGACATGGCCGTCAAGGGCATGTCCGGCGCCGATGCCTGGACCGAACTGACTGATCTTTTACTGGCCTTGTGTGGCACCCCACTGGAGTGCGCCGCGCCTGGCCCCCGCTGACCGCAAGGAGCCATGCCCATGTCCACTCTTCTGCAAGCCTTTGTTCTTCTGCTGGTTGTCTGGACGCTCGCCTATCGCCGCGCGCGGATGGGCAGCATCCTCACGGGAGTCGCAGTCACGCTGTTTGCCATGACCTGGTTCGGCGGATTCGCCTGGTTGCTGTGGCTGACACTGGTGCCGGTGGTGTACTTCTACCTTGAAGACAATGTCCGCCGCGACAAGCTCTCGCGTCCCGTTTTCACGTTTTTCAAGCGTGTACTGCCCCCCATGAGCGACACCGAGCAGGAAGCGCTGGAGGCTGGCGACACCTGGTGGGAGGCTGATCTTTTCAAAGGAGCCCCGGACTGGAAGAAATGGCTGGCACTGCCCATGCCAGCCCTGAGTGCGGCAGAGGAGTCCTTTCTGGCGAATCAGACAGAGACGTTCTGCAGGATGATCGACGACTGGGACATCGTGCATATCGACAAGGATCTGCAGCCTGCCGCCTGGCAATATCTGAAGGATGAGAAGTTCTTCGGCATGATCATTCCCGAGGAGTACGGCGGCCTGGGCTTCTCGGCACTGGCGCACTCCACCATCGTCACCAAGATCGCCACGCGCAGCCCCAGCGCAGCTGTCACCGCCATGGTGCCCAATTCTCTCGGACCAGCCGAGCTGCTTATGAAATACGGCACGGAAGAGCAGCGCCAGCATTATCTGCCACGCCTGGCCAGCGGCCAGGACATTCCCTGCTTTGCGCTGACGGGCCCGGAAGCCGGCAGCGATGCGGGCGCCATGACCGATACCGGCATCGTGTGCATGGGCGAGTTCGAGGGCAGGCAGTGCCTCGGGCTGTCCGTCAGCTGGAACAAGCGCTACATCACGCTCGCGCCCGTTGCCACAGTGCTCGGACTGGCGTTCAAGATGTCCGACCCGAACCACCTGCTCAGCGACGTGGAGGATCGCGGCATTACCGTGGCACTGATTCCGACCAGCCACCCTGGCGTGCAGATCGGGCACCGCCACTTTCCCATGGGCATGACGTTCATGAACGGGCCGACCCGGGGCGAAAATGTCTTCATTCCTCTTGAGTGGATCATTGGCGGCGTGGAACGCGCGGGCCAGGGCTGGCGCATGCTGGTGGAATGTCTGTCGGAAGGTCGGGCCATCTCGTTGCCAGCCCTGGGCACCGCCACAGGCAAGCTCAGCTATCGGCTGACCGGTGCCTATGCCCGTATCCGTACCCAGTTCAATCTCGCGATCGGCAATTTCGAGGGGGTAGAGGAAGCCCTGGCGCGCATTGCAGGACTTACCTACCAGCTGGAAGCCGCACGCATCGTGACCGCCGGTGCCGTCGACAAACACATAAAACCTGCCGTGGTTTCGGCCATTGCCAAGTACCACATGACGGAAAAGGCACGCCTGGTGATTCAGGATGCCATGGACATTCACGGCGGACGCGGCCTGATCATGGGTCGAATGAACTACCTGGCCCACGCCTATATGAGCATGCCAATCGGCATTACCGTAGAGGGTGCGAATATTCTGACGCGAAACCTGATGATTTTCGGCCAGGGCGCCGTGCGCTGCCACCCCTTCATCACGCGGGAAATGCTGGCAGCCAAGAACCCGGACGAGGCGGCAGGGCTCCGCGATTTCGACAGTCTGATTTTCCGGCATATCGGCTATGGCATCGGCAATTTCGTGCGCACATTGACGTTGGGGGCAAGCGCAGGACGGATAGCCTCAAAGCCAGTTGCTGACGCCACCGGCCCTTACTATCAGCAGCTGACCCGCATGAGTTCCGCGCTGGCACTGATCTCGGATATTTCCATGGTGCTGTTTGGCGGCGAATTGAAGCGCAAGGAACGCCTTTCAGCCCGTCTGGGAGATGTGCTTAGCCAGCTTTATCTGGCTTCCACAGTACTGCGCT
>CAISYX010000175.1 GCA_903889815.1 uncultured Gammaproteobacteria bacterium | reverse complement strand
GAGGATGACGGCCCCGGCATCAGTGCCGCACATCAGGAATTTGTCCTGCAGCGCGGCGCGCGACTGGACACGCTGGTTCAGGGACAGGGCATCGGACTGGCGGTAGTGACCGACATTGTAGGCAGCTACGGAGGTCAGATCGATGTCGGCACCGGGCAACGGGGAGGAGCGCGGATACAGCTGGTGTTCCAGAATTTTCAGACTACCGATATCACCGCGTCCCGCTCCTGATTCAGAACACCAGTGCGGCCACACAGCTGCACAGGGTCATGACAAACAGGAACCACTTGATCGTGCTCTGCTTTGCACGTACCGCGAACTTCACACTGCCCCAGGCGCCGAGCATGGTGCCGACCGCAAGGATGAGCCCTGGCACCCAGCGGATCATGTCGAAGTACAGAAACACGCCCAGCGCGATCAGTGTGGAGCCAAGGGAGCACACCATCTTCAGGGCATTGGCCCGCACCAGGTCATAGCGCAGACCACCAGCCAGCGCGGCCAGCAAGATGAAGCCCACCCCCGCTTGCACAAAGCCGCTGTAAATGCCTGCAAACACCAGCATCCACCAGGCCCCCCTGTTGTCGCGGACATCCACCACTGGCGTGCCGTCGGGCGGTGCAATGAAATTCGGTCTGATGAGGATGATGAGTGACATGCTGATGATGGTAATCAGCAGAATCGGCTTCAGAGCCGTCACCGGGATAATGGCGGCTGCCAGCGAACCGACGACCCCTCCTGTCAAAGTAGGCACCAGAATGGGCAGGATCGCCGCTTCGTCCAGCCGGTCATGATTGCGAAAGCCGCGAATTCCCACGACGCATTGCAGTGCAACGGCCACGCGGTTGGTGCCATTGGCCACATCTGCCGGCAGGCCCAGCAGCATGAGTACTGGCAGTGTCAGATTGGATCCGCCCCCTGCCACTGTGTTGATGCCACCAGCCACGATGCCCACCAGCGCCAGGACCACGAGTAAAGTGATGTCATATTCCATGCGTGAAGGAGTCCGGAAGAAGGCTGTCATCGTGAAAGGCGTCACAGTGTAGCAAAGCACTGCGGGTTGATCTGCAAAACTTCCACTTGCGTCACATACTTGACCCAGGTGAATGCCTATTGTGACGCTGCCTACAAGGGCAGTGCGCTTGCCGGTACCGGCGTTATCTGCAATAGTGCAAATGCACTTCCCTGGCGATTTTCAAGCACGCAAGAGCATGATGAATATTCATAAAATCAAAGGGTTAGCCGCGATAGAACTGATGATTGTCGTGGGCGTGATCAGCATTCTGCTGGCTGTCGGGCTGCCTGGTCTTCAGGACACGATTGCACGCATGGAAACCAACAGCCAGGCCAAGTCGCTTGTCGCCAGTCTCAATTTTGCACGCAGCGAGGCCATCAAACGCGGCAGACTGGTCAGTGTGTGCGGCAGCGCCAGCAGCACCGACTGCGCGGCTGATGCCTGGTCGGATGGATGGATCGTGTTTGTGGACGCCAACGAGGATGCCGATGGCGCCACTGGTTCCGTTGATGCTGGAGACGAAGTGCTGCGCGTCCATCAGGGCCTCCGCAACGGTACGCTGGAATTCACCGCGGACCTGCAGCAGTACGACGCGCAGGGCTTCGGGACCAATGCGGCAGCAGCCACCTTTCTGCTCTGCCCGGAAGACGACAATTCGCTGAACGCGCAGTCTGTGGAAATCTCGATGACAGGGCGCGGCCGGCGCATTCACGAAGGGCTGGATTGTTCATGAGACGCACGCCCCAGACTGGCATGACCTTGATCGAGATTCTGGTTTCGCTGCTGATTCTGGCGGTTGGGCTCCTGGGCATGGCTGGTCTGCAGACCGTCAGCCTGCGCAATACGCAAAGTGCCTACCAGCGCACCCAGGCTGCCATCCTGAGCACCGATATTGTGGAACGTGTGCGCGCCAATCTGCAGGGTGTGGAAGCCGGAAGTTACGACAACACCGCTGGAGCCGTGACGGCGGCCTGCAACAGTCTTGCGGGTTGCACGGCGGCGCAGATGGCAGCCAATGATGTCGCGGAATGGAGGCTGGCTTTGGCCGCCACACTGCCGCTGGGTCAGGGCACTGTGTGCGCCGACGCCACACCCGATGACGGCACACCGCTGGCGCCGGCGTGTGACGGCGCCGGGGATGTGTTTGCAGTCAAGATCTGCTGGGACTCCGATCGGGATGGTGCCGCCGAGAATCTTTTTACCATGAGCTTTCAACCATGAACACGCCAGCTGCAGGCAGACCAAGGAATTCGAGGCCGATACCCGGCGCGACTGCCAGTCGTGGCTTGAGTCTGATCGAGCTGCTGATCTCCATGGTCATGGGCCTCAGCCTTGCTGCGGGTGTCATGCAGGTCTATGTGGCCAACTCCCAGGCTGAGCGCGATCAGGAAGCGCGTGGCCGCATGCAGGAGAACGGCCGCTTCGCCATCACCTTGCTGGCTCAGGAGTTGCGCATGGCGGGATACCTGGGGTGTCTTGCCAGTATCGAAGCGACCGATTTCAACAACGCACTGGACGTACCGCCTGCTTCCTTTCAGCCAGCTACTGGTCTTCAAGGGTGGGAGGCGGCGGATACCGGACCCGGCGATGAAGCGCCCAGTGTAGAAAACGTGGCAGTGGTAGCGAGCACTTCCGGTGGCTGGGCGACTTCTGGCGGCAATGTGCTGGATGCGACTGCGGCGATGCCTGGTTCCGACATGGTGCGCATCTGGAATGCCGCCGGCGCTGGCGCCACGATCACCAGCATTACGCCTGGTGTCAGCACGGTTATCAACACGGACGTCTTCGACGTCGAAGCCAATGACATTCTCATGCTCAGCGACTGTGAGCGCGCGGACTGGGTGCAGGCCTGCACGGTGGCAGAAGCCGGAGGCGGTGTCAGCCTCAACATTACCCTGTCTGCAGCCTGTGCGCCCGGCAACATTCCCTCACGCCCCCTTGCGACGCGGGTGGGAGGAGAGGTGGTCAGGCTGCAGGGCACGCTGTTCTTCGTTGGCAAGCGCGGCGATGTCGCTACCAATCCACCAGCGCTGTTCAGGCGCGAGCTGAGCCAGAGCGCTGCCGCGGATACCGCAGAGGAATTGGTTGAAGGCATTGAAAGTTTGCAGATTCTCTATGGCATCAATGCCGACAACGACAACAAGAAAACCGTCGATGCCTATGTCGCAGCAGACGACGTTGGCGACTGGGCCAGGGTTATAAGTGTCCGTGTCAGCGTCCTTGTGCAGTCCATCGAAGACGGGATGCTGCCGGCTCCACAGCCCTATGTTTTCAATGGCGTCACCTACAACGGCACTGCCGGTAACGGCGATCTTCCTGAAGACAACCGGCTGCGCCGCGTCTTCACCAGCACCATCACCTTGCGCAATCGCGCGGTGGGGAGTTGAGACATGACTGAAAGACCCGGATCGGCGCCGCTGCGCCTCGCCACGCCGCCCGGAGGGCAGAAAGGCGCCATCCTCAT
>CAISYX010000174.1 GCA_903889815.1 uncultured Gammaproteobacteria bacterium | reverse complement strand
TCGTTGACGTGTCGCATCGCTACGCGAAGATGTACATCATCCGTCCGCAGTTCTTCATCCCCATGATCACGCTGCTGCGCAATGCGGCGATGAACTCGCTGAAGTACAAATCCGAGCTGGCGCTGGCCAAGGCACAAAGTATCGACATCACGAATTTCGAGAGTGATCTGGAGGCGTTCAAGTCGTCGTTCGGCAAGAACTTCGAGCTGGCCTCGCGCCGCTTTCAGACGGCCATCGACGAGATCGACAAATCCATCGACCACCTGCAGAAAACCAAGGAAGCCCTGCTGGGCACCGACCGCAACCTGCGGCTTGCCAACGACAAGGCGCAAGAAGTCACCATCAAGAAGCTGACGCGCGGCAACCCGACGATGAAGGCGAAGTTTGCGGATATCAAGAATGATGAGCCGGATGAGCAGGAGTGAGGGGGCTGAAATCAATGTTGTCGAAGTGTAATCGTTCGACTACACTCGGATCATGTACAAAGTTAAGCGCATGGATGCATTTAACGACTGGCTCCACGGTCTAAAGGACGGCCCGGCTCATCGCCGCTTGCTCGTTCGTCTTCGAAAACTGACGCTGGGGAATCTGGGGGATGTACGCCCTGTTGGTAGAGGGGTATTCGAAATGCGAGAGCACTTCGGAGCAGGTTGGCGAATGTACTACATACAGCGCGGAGACAATCTGATCATCATGCTGGGCGGAGGCAATAAATCAACACAGGCCAGTGATATCGCCGCAGCGATCCGTATTTCCTCAAATCTGGAGATTTGAACCATGGCCCAGAAAATTCGAGCTGAAGATCTTCCTGACTTCGACTTTTCAGAGCACCTCGATAGTGAAGAAGCCATTGCAGAGTATCTTAATGCCGTATTGGAAGAGAATGATCCTTCACTGCTGGCCGCTGCGCTGGGTGATATCGCCCGCGCCAAGGGAATGGGAGAGATCGCAATCGCATCTGGTCTGACGCGGGAAGCTCTCTACAAGGCTCTGCGCCCGGATGCGCAGCCACGCTTTGATACGATCAATCGCGTGTGTGTCGCCCTGGGAGTGAAGCTTGTGGTGCAACCGTCCTAGCAAAGTCAGCGAATGAAGTTGATTGACCACGCTCCCCAATCTGCGACCCAGTTCCTTTGCCTGCCCCGCCCGCTGCACGAGAATCCCCTGAGTTTTCACTGACACGGCAGGATCGTTGCGACATGGGGGGAGGACATATCAGTAAGCAGCCAGGGCAACCCCCCCTCCAATCTTTTGCCATCCCCATCCCATTCGCGTAGGCTCACGTCCCAAATACAAACCGCCACGTTCCCTGTACGGAGCCCCCATACCATGACCCGATTCGCCCCCCTCACCGTTTTGTTGTGCGCGCTGCTGTGCACGCCTTTTGCCGCTGCCCAGACCCAGGACTTCGGCCGCGGCCCCGTGCTGGTCAGTGCCCCGGCCAATGCGGCCGAAGCCACAGCCATGCCGCTGATCGTGCTGCTGCACGGCTACACCTCCAGCGGGCAGAGCATCACCAATTACTGGGGCATCGGCCGCCTGGTGGAAGACTACGGCTTTGTGCTGGCGTCGCCCGATGGTCTGCGCGAGGCGGGGGGCGACCAGAACCCCTTCTGGAACGCCACCAATGCCTGCTGCAATTTCGAGAACAACCCGGTGGATGACAGCGCCTACCTGCGCAACATCATCGATACATTGAAAGGGCAATACGCCATCGACCCCGACCGCGTGTACGTGATCGGCCACTCCAACGGTGGCTTCATGTCGCTGCGCATGGCCTATGAACATTCCGACGTCATTGCCGCTGTGATCAGTCTGGCCGGCGCCAATCATCTGGAGCGTCGCGACCCGCCGCCGTCCGCCGTGCATGTGCTGCAGATTCACGGCACTGACGACGAGACCATCGGCTTCCAGGGCGGCGAGATCCAGGAGAATCGCTACCCAGGCGCGCGGGGCACCGTGGAGCGCTGGGCCGACTACAACGACTGCCGCCGACCGGGCGTGGCGCGTGAGATGCGCGATCTGGACGCCAGCCTGCCGGGCTTTGAAACCGGCGTACTCAAGTTCGTGGCTGGCTGCAAGCGTGGCGGCTCGGCCGAGCTGTGGACGATCTCGGGCGGTACGCATGCGCCCGCGGTGTCGGAGACCTATGGCGCACAACTGGTCGAATGGCTGCTGGCGCATCCGAAGCAGCGCTAAGTCATCCCATGCGCCTCATCCTCGCCCCCATGGAAGGGCTGGCCGACGTGCATATGCGCCGGCTGATCACGGCCCAGGGCGGCTTTGACTGGAGCGTGTCGGAGTTCGTGCGCGTGGTGGACCAGCTCTACCCCGCGCGGGTGTTCTACAACATGTGCCCGGAGCTGCGGAACGGTGGCCGTACCGACTCGGGCACGCCGGTGCGCGTGCAGCTGCTGGGCAGCGAGCCGGAGGCCATGGCGGCCAATGCGGTGCGCGCAGTCGCGCTGGGCTCGTTCGGCATCGACATCAACTTCGGCTGCCCCAGCCGCACGGTGAACCGCCGCAAGGGCGGGGCAGTGATGCTGCAGGAGCCCGAGAGTCTCTACCGCGTGGTCAGTGCGGTGCGCGCCGCCGTGCCGGCAGAGGTGGTGGTGTCGGCCAAGATGCGCCTGGGCTTTGACGACACCTCACTGATGCTGGACAACGCCGCCGCCATCGAAACCGCCGGCGCCACCGAACTCACCGTGCATGCCCGCACCCGCCGCCAGGGCTATGCGCCGCCGGCCCACTGGCATGAGCTGGCGCGCATCCGCGAGCACATTCGCATTCCACTGATTGCCAACGGCGACATCTGTTCTGTGGACGACTATCACCGCTGCGTGGCCGCCGCCGGCACGATTGACGTGATGCTGGGCCGCGGCGCGGTGCGCATGCCCTCGCTGGCGCGGCAGATCCGCGACAACACGCCGGTGGAGGCGCCCTGGGCCAGCATCGAACCGCTGTTGCATGACTTCTGGTGTCAGCTCAGCGCGGTGCTCTCGCCGCGCGATCGCATCGGCCGCCTCCGGCAATGGGTGAATTATCTGCGACAGCGACATCCCGAGGCGGAAGTGTTGTGGCAGCAGATCCGGCAGGAGACGGATGTGCAGAAGCTGGAGGGGGTGTTGTGAACGCGGATGCTTGATGGAAGGCAGTTTCTGCACTAGACCTGTATATAAGCGATTTGCTAGATTATCAATGAACTTATATAACCAGCGCCATGAAGGATCTCGCGTTTATTGGCTCGAGTCAGGAAGACTTGAGAGCCTTTCCAGAAGAAGCGCGCAGAGATGCGGGTTTCCAATTGCACTTTGTACAACGTGGGTTAGAGCCTTCCGATTGGAAGTACATGCACGCGGTAGGTCCGAATGCCATCGAGATTCGAATACGCCGCCACAGAGAGTGGCGAGTAATCTACGTAGCCAGTTTTCAAAGTGCGGTTTTTGTTCTGCATGCCTTTGAAAAGAAAACTCAAAGGACACGGAATTCAGATATTGAACTCGCGCGCAAGCGATACAAAGAGGTTGAAAATCGTGAGCAGAAAAAAGTCAGTCAGCAACGTCTTCCTTGATCTTGGGTTTGACCCGGCAGAAGCAGCAGTGCTGCAAATGCGGGCCACGTTGATGAGTGACTTGCGTGCCTACATCGAAGCGCAGGGTCTGACACAGGCAGAAGCAGCGCTTCGACTTGGTATTGCTCAATCCAGAGTATCCGATCTTGTGCGCAGCAAGTGGGAAAAGTTCAGTCTCGAAATGCTCATTACACTCGAGACTCGTCTCGGCAGAAAGGTAAGCCTGGAATTGGCAGCGTGACCAACAACCCCCAGCCCCTCTTCACCGAGATCACCCAGCGCGAACACGCGCTCTCCCGCGCCGATCTCAAGTCGCACGGCTGGAAGCCCGCGCTCGCCGCCAGCCAGAAGCGCCAGGACGCCATGGCCGGGCTGATCGCCTCGACGCTCACGCCCCCACTGGCCTGCAAGGTCGGGTGCTCGTACTGCTGTCACTACAAAGTTGGCGCGCGAGCGGAAGAGGTGTTCCAGATTGTGGACTATGTGCGCACGAAATTCAGTGCGCCGCGCGTGCAGCGGCTGCAAGAAGACGCAGCACGCAATGCGGCCACCCTGCGCAGCAAGACGAACGAAGAGCAGCTCGCAGCCAATCTGCCTTGCCCGTTGCTGGACAACGGGCTATGCAGTGTCTATCCGGTGCGCCCTGCAAATTGCCGCACGTTCCACGCTACCGATGTGGCGGGCTGCAAGCAATCGTTTGAGGAGCCGGAAAACCTCACCATTTCTCCCTCGCTGGTGCCGGGTCTGCAGCACACGGGAGCGGCGCACCTGAAGGGGCTGCGACAGGCGTTCGCCGACGCGGGCTATGACGGCAACACCTATGAGCTCAATGCCGCGCTGGCGGCAGCGCTGAGTGATGGCACCCCGAAGCGGCGCTTCGAGAAAGGCAAGAAGGCGTTTGTCTGACCCCTACACCAATCATGTAACAACGCCAGGTAAGCGCGCACGCGCACATACCTTCTGCAATTCGCTCCCCTACACTGTTTCTCCACGGTGGCAATCACGGTTGTCGCCGACGCTATTCACTTCATCAAGCAGTAAAAGGAGATTCTCATGCACAACGATATTGGCACACCCGGCAGCATCTTCAATGCACGCACCAATGGGG
>CAISYX010000173.1 GCA_903889815.1 uncultured Gammaproteobacteria bacterium | reverse complement strand
GCTGCCAGCCGAGAATCAAAACTTCAAGCTGGTGCCGTGGTCCGCAATCAGGGCTGCGTTGCCACTCTGTGCCATGTTCGGATAAAAAAAAGCCCCGCTGGCGCGAGCCTTGCGGGGCTTTTTCATTCTTGCGGGTCCTGCAGAGCTGTCAAGGCTGCACGTTCACCGTGATGTACTGGTCGTGGAACAGACCGCCGTCATCAGCGCGGCCCCACAACACATACTGGCCGGGCTCACTGAATACGACATTCGTCTCGTAGATACCATCTTCCGGAACTGGAGGAGGTACCCAGAGCGGTCCCCAGGGAGAATTCGCTGAAGTACGCGTATCTTCCCATGGCTTGACCTGCGGCGGATCGAACGTCACGTCGCCAGCCCCGCGGTACACGTTCCAGGACATGAACAGGCCGTTGGTCTTGCCTACAGTGATTCTTGTCGGCGGACGCATGATGCGACGCAGTTCAGTCTCCGCAGTCCGCGGTCCGGTCTGCGTGCGTGGACGCGGCAGACCATCGTCATCAACACGGGCACTGATCAGCAAGGGCTCGCCGACGCGTATGTTGCGCACCACTTCATCCCCTACACGGTCACCCAGCACAGTCACAACAGGTGGAACATTGGAGCGTGATTCCGGGCTGCTGGTACCGGCTCCCAGGGAGCCAGTCTCAGAAGCGATTACCACGTTGTCGATTACGTAATCGCGAGCCAGAGTGCCATAAGCCACCTTGGTGACGCCATTCGCGGTAATCGTCCAGGCCAGTTCCTTGTCACCCCAGTCCGCAGGCACCGGCACCTCGAAGGTGAAGCGGTTTCTGCGGGGCAGGAAATGCGTTGGCTGACCACGGTCTTCGAGCCCCGGGGAGAAGAGATTGTCCGGACCTACCGGAATATCAAGCTCTTCTGCCCAGTTTTCGTTCTGGTATCCGAAAATCATCACATAACTGCCGTCTTCCAGCTGCCTCCAACCTTCGTAGGCGGGCTCGATGTGCTGACCCTTCAGGTAGGTCTGTGCACTCACAGCCCCGGCAAAAAGACTCAACATGACGAACAGTGTGGCGACGACTGCTTGACGTCGCGCATTGAAGCTAAGCAAACCCATCTTGATCAATCCCCTTGTGATGATGCCACTTCAGCGGCTGCAGGTGCTTCGTCGAGCGGAGCAACCAGCGGAGCCAGGCACAGCGGGCAACCGATCTGGTGATCGTTTGGACCCAGGTTCAGCGTTTCACGACGAACGCGCATCTCTTCCAGGAACTGTTCTTCGGAAAGACTCACACGCATGCCGAGATCAATGAACATGTTGGTCACCGAACGGTTGCCTGAACCCTGCCAGTTTCTGGAGTCGGGCACGTTCGGGTTGGTACGGGTGTTGTTCATGTAGCCCACGATGTGCAGCACGGTGCCTTTTGGCAGCAACGGTGCAGTGTGGTCTGCATAAGTGTAGCCACGTACCCAGTTGTGATCGTAGCCAACGCAGGACAGAGTCTCTACCGTGTAGCCCCAGATCGCTTCCAGACACATACGCTCGCCCGGTGCGTGCAGGTGCGGCTCGAAGGTCACAACCTTGGTGTGCTGCTCGAGCACTGCATACGCGTGCAGTTCCTGGCCGTCTTCGTTGCCAGTGATGCTGATGTCAACACCATTGCCCAGGCCAATCAGCGCAGGACGGTACTTGGGCTCGTAGCCAACGGGGTGGAAACGGAAACCGATCAGCAGGTGACCAGTCGTGTCCACACCAGTGGAGTGCAGGTGCACAGAGTCAGACACCACATAGGAACCCTTCTTCAGCAGACGACCACTGTCCGGGTCGAAGATGTCGGGGTTACGCGCAATTTCGTGCACCGGCCATGGAATCTGCGGCTCGCCTTCAACGGCGCTGAGGTTCTCGTCGAGGACCTGTGTGCTCCAGATCATGTGGTGAACAATGTTGCGTCCGCCCACAGTACCTGCGGCCAGACCAGAGGTGTTGAGATCGTTCACTTCAATGATTTCCACAGAAGAAACATACCGGTCTTCTTCAATCGGAATGGCGATGCGTGGGATATCGCCCCACCAGTCAGGAGCAGTACCGAGAACGGTAATGTCTTCAGAACGCACAATCAGGTCGGGCTCACCGGCAGTCCAGACAGCACCTGTTTCAAACACCAGTGCAGGCGGGGCGTCAGCAGGATTGCCTTCCGGTGCACCTGAGCGCGCCCAGGCAGAAATCTTCGCAAGTTCTTCGTCGGACAGCGAGGGATCATCCTTGTAGTCCTGGATGCCGATGTCTTTCTCGAGGTAGTAAGGAGGCATTGCGCCGGCCTTGTCGCGCAGGCCCGTCTTGTACTCGATCAGGCCGGCGAAGGGCGCTGCCTCTTCGTAGGTGACCAGTGACATCGGTGCCACGCCTTCCGGACGGTGACAGTTCTGGCAGCTGCGCTGCAGAATCGGCACGATGTCCTTGTGGAATGTCACGCCTTCCGGTGCCTGAGCACTGGCAGCGGCTGGAAGCAGGAATGCAGCCAGCGACATGGTTGCCGCCAGGGCAGACACACTCTTCATACTCATTTCTATTCGGGTCTTGAGCCGTACCAGTTCGGATTGAACGCGCACGAGGCACCTCCTTCGTCTAAGTTGTAAATCGGGTTCTTCTTGTTTCTGGATCGTATGGGTTCCGAGCCAGTCTTTACGGGGTGACATTCGAGCACAGCCACCGACCGTGTTCTTCCTTAAAGCAAAATAATTTCTACCTAAAGCTGAAAATACACTGATTCATTAATCGTCAGTCCTAGCCATAGTGAATTCACTCTGACAATCAAGGGTTTTCATGCCGAAAGGTCCACGCGGTAAACCGAATCATTGCCCGCCCGTTGATGACAGTGCAAGACAGCGGGACACGCGTCCCAGAGAGTATCTACCAGCAATCAGGAGTCAACGATGTTCAACAGAAAATTGCTCGCTTTATCGATTCTCGTCGCAGGCAGCATCATGGCTGGCCAAACTTTTGCCCAAGGGCCCGATCGCGGCGGACGCGGTGACTACGCACAGGGCCCTCGTAACGAAATGCGTGGCGACCGTCAGGGCGGACCACGTCAGTCTCCCGGACGCATCATCAAGCGTGCCGATACCAACAACGATCAGATGATCAGTCTGCAAGAGTTCCTGGCGGAACGCGCCGAACTGACTGTCCGACAGTTCGAACATCGTGACAGCGATGGCGATGGTTTGCTCACCAGCACTGATACCGGGCCGCGACACCGCGCCCTGAATCCGGGCGTCGACATTGCCGAGTTCCGCGCCTGCATCGCCGAGAATGGCGGCAACCCCGATGTCGAACAGGACCCCTTCAGCGCGTCGGACAGCAATGGCGACGGCTCTGTCAGCAAGGACGAGTTCTACGCTTTCCACGAAACGCGTGCCATGGAGCAATTCGACCGTATCGATGCAGACAACAATGATCAGCTGACCTCTGCGGAGCTGCTTGGCAACATGCAGGACGGCAAGGCGCACAGAGCTATCGCCCGCCAGTGCCTGGAAGACTCGCGCGACCCCCTCCTCTGATATCTCCTCGCAAGGATTCCCCTTGAGGCCGGACACGTGTTCCGGCCTTTTTTTCATGCGACGCCAGGCTGGAAATCAGCGACCGATGCCCGGCCTTTGTGGAATGCCACCTTGAGGGTTCGGACGTTCAATTCGCGGGGGCTGCGTGCGGGGAATATCCTGCGGACCTGGTCGCTGCAACT
>CAISYX010000172.1 GCA_903889815.1 uncultured Gammaproteobacteria bacterium | reverse complement strand
GGGACGCAAACCAGGGACACAGGGGGAGCAGGCTTGCCCGCGAACCTGCAGCAGGAAATGATCTGCAAAAAAAAACGGCCACCGTCGCCAGCAGCCGCATTAAAAAAGGGAGAGTAAACACTTTGCAATGCCCGAACCTGATCTGGAGAGGATCAAATAACCCCAACGCTCTGACATGGCGCCATCTTCGTCTTGTCGGGTGACACGCGCGGGTCATGAGTGTGACGCTTTTGTGACATTGCTTCCTTGCTGGCGTCGGGCCCGTGGCCGACTGCCGCCCTCCCGTTCTGCGGCTGACCCGCATCCCTCCCGGATGCCCTCGCATCGCAAAGAGCCACGGTCTCTTTGCTCACTCGGTGCGGGTCCTTTATGCCGCTGCACGGGAGGGCGGCAGTCGGCCACGGGCTCCAGCGCAGAGGGGCGCGCTGCAACAGAACCGTCGCACGCGTGATCCGCGCGTGTCGGAGGGTTCGCGGAGTAGTTCGCACCTTCTCTTTTCGTTCAGAGTGCAATGGCCGGATGTCTTCCGCAGGTCTCGTAGTCGAAGGGAGCTGAGTCTGGGAGCGTGGGAGCATGGGTGTGTGGTAGAGGGCCTTGCCCGGGAGTGGCACTTTGCGGAGGTGCCTGGCCCGGGTGGCGGGTTTGCGGACCGTCTGCCGACAGGACGTCGGCAGCCGAGCCCCCAGGGATGGGTTCACGGCGTGTCCGAAACCCCGACGCCCGGGGCGGGCGCCGTATCCGGAGTACCAATCGCGGGCAAGGCCCGCTCCCACAAGGCCCGCTCCCACACACACAGAGTTTGGCCTTCGCTCCGCACGCAAAACCGGTTATGCTCCAAAATCATCGCAACAACCGCACAAGAGCAAGAAGAACTGCATGCGTGACTACTTCCTTCGCCGTTTGCTTCTGATCCCGCCGACCCTCATCGGCATTACGATCATCGTCTTCGTCATCACGCGACTGGTGCCCGGCGGCCCCATCGAGCGCGCCATCATGGAAGCCCAGCTCGCGGGCGGCAGTACCCGTGGCGCCGCTGTCGGCCAGAACATGGCGCTGTCGGAAGTGCAGCTCGACCGGCTGCGGGAATACTACGGGTTCGACAAGCCTGTGCTGCAAAGTTATGTGGAATGGGTAGGCAAGGTGGCCACGGGAGATCTGGGCACGTCCTACCGTTACAACATGCCGGTGTGGGATGTCATGGCCAGCCGGTTTCCCGTCTCACTCTATTACGGCATCATCACGCTCATTCTCACCTATGCCATCTGTATCCCCCTGGGGATACTCAAAGCCATAAAACATCGCACGGCCGTCGACAACATCAGTTCGATCCTCATCTTCATCGGCTATGCCGTGCCCGGCTATGCGCTGGGTTCGCTGTTGCTGCTGTATTTCTCGGTGCGGCTGGAGTGGTTCCCGATGGGCGGGTTCGTGAGTCTGCAGTTCGATGACCTGAGCCTGTGGGGCAAGGTCAAGGATCTGGCCTCGCACTCGGCGCTGCCGCTGATCTGCTACATGATGGGCAGCTTCGCGCTGGTGACCCTGCTGCTGAAGAATCATCTGATGGACAATCTGGCCTCGGACTATGTGCGCACCGCCATCGCCAAGGGCGTGTCCTTCCGCAAGTCCGTCACCGGCCACGCTCTGCGCAACTCGCTGATTCCGATTGCCACTACCTTCGGGCAGAACATCACCTTGCTGGTGTCCGGCTCGTTCCTGATCGAGACCATCTTCGACATCAACGGCTTTGGTCTGCTGGGGCTGACTTCCATCGTGGACCGGGATTATCCGGTGGTCATGGGCGTGGTGTTCCTGGCCAGTGTGCTGCTGCTGATCGGCAACATCCTTTCCGACATTCTTGTGGCGCTGGTTGATCCGCGCATCCGATTCAACTAGGACGCCGCCATGAATCTGTTGCGATTGAATCCCCAGACCCTCAAGAAGCTGCGCCGCTTTCGCGACATCAAGCGCGGCTATTACAGCTTTATGATCCTGTCAGTGTTTCTGTTGCTGAGTCTGTTCGGCGAAGTGCTCATCAACAACCGTGCACTGATCGTCAGCTATGAAGGTTCGCTGCACTTCCCGACCTATGGTGCCTTCCATCCCGGCACCGACTTCGGGCTCGACTACCCCTACGAGACCAATTACCGCGAGCTGCAGCAGGTGTTCGAAGACGCCGATGACGGCAACTGGGTGCTGATGCCCCTGATTCCCTACAGCCCTTTCGAGAACGATGCCAGCAGCGGCATCTTCCGTCCCGAAGCGCCCAGTGCCGAACGGCAGCATTACCTGGGCACTGACACCACCAGCCGCGACATTCTGGCGCGCCTGTTCTTCGGCACCCGCATCGCCCTGATCTTCGCCATCGGTTTCATGGCCGCCGTGTATGTGATCGGCGTGGCGGTGGGCTGTGCCATGGGCTATCTGGGGGGCATGTTCGACATGATCAGTCAGCGGCTGATCGAGATCTGGAGCAACATCCCGTTCCTGTACATGGTGATCATCGTCTTTTCAGTGATTCCCGACGCCTTCAGCATCTTCTCGCGGATCCTCATCCTGCTCAGTGTGATGGTGCTGTTCTCGTGGACGTCCATGACCTATTACATGCGCACGGAAACCTACAAGGAAAAGTCCCGGGACTATGTGGCGGCCGCCCGTGTACTCGGCGCGTCCAACACCCGCATCGTGTTCCGGCATATTCTGCCCAATGTGCTCTCGACGCTGGTGACCTTCATGCCCTTCACGATCGTCTCGGCGATCTCGGCCATTACGGCGCTGGATTTCCTGGGCTTCGGTCTGCCGCCGCCCACGCCGAGCCTGGGTGAGCTGCTCAAGCAGGGCACGCAGACGCTGCGCACTGCCCCGTGGATCGTGATGTCAGCCTTTGGTACGCTCGTCGTGCTTCTGACGCTTGTCACCTTCGTGGGAGAGGCCATTCGCGAGTCGTTCGATCCCAAGAAATTCACACTCTACAAATAGACATCCTGCATCCTGGAGAACATGGCATGACAAGAAGACATGGCTGGAAGGGCTTGTTGCTGGTGGCTGCGGCACTGCTCAGTGCCTGCGGTGGCGGTTCCAACGAGGAGGCAGCGACGGACTCCGGCCTCGACAATACCCAGGAAGTACTGGACTTCTACGCCTCGCGCCCTGATCTGTTCACCTTTGCCACGCCCGCTGATCTGCCCGCCGATCTGGTGTGGGAGACCGGCATGAACGAGCCCGAGATCGGCTCCGCGGAGGCCACCAAGGGCGGCACCTATTACGAGTCCATCGAAGACTTCCCGCCCACCTTGCGCTTCACCGGGCCGGATTCGAATTTCTCTTCACGCTCGTGGATCAGCGGCTTCTACCGCATGCCCTGGGTAGTGCCGCATCCAAACACCGGCAAGTACATTCCCGGCATCGCCGAGAGCTGGGCGGTTGATCAGGCGAACAAGAAGGTCTACATCCGCATCAACCCCACGGCCACGTGGACCGACAACGAACCCATCACCTCCGACGATGCCCTGTTTGCCTTTTTCTTCTATCTGTCCGAGTACATTCAGGCGCCATTCTCGAACAATCATTACAGCAACGAATACACCAACATCACCAAGTTCGATGATCACACCTTCGCCATAACCATGACCACGGCCAAGCCGGACATGGCGGAATACGCGCTGTTCCTGGGACCGGTACCCCAGCATTTCTATAAAGAGCTGGGCACGGATTATCCGGAACGCTACCAGTGGCGTTACGAGCCCCACGCCGGCGCCTATTTCATCGACGACCAGAATATCGACATGGGCGTGCGCATTGTGCTGGAGCGCAAACAGGACTGGTGGGCGAAGGACCTGAAGTACTGGCGCTACCTGTTCAACCCGGATCGCATCAACCTGTCAGTCATCCGCGATGCCTCCAACCGCTACGAAGCCTTCCGGCGCGGTGATGTGGACATGATGCGCGTGGCCACGGCCGAAATGTGGTACGACAATCTGCCGGACAGTGATCCGGATGTGGCCGGCGGCTATATTCACAAATCCACGTTCTACAATGGTGGCCCGCGCAGCAACTGGGGCCTGTGGATGAACGCCTCGCGGCATCTGCTGGACAATCAGGATGTGCGCCTGGGTATACAGTACGCCGCCAACTGGCAGCTGGTGATCGACAATTATTTCCGCGGTGACATGGAGCGCCTGCGCACCCAGAACGATGGCTACCCGGACTTCACCAATCCGGATGTTGAACCACGTCCGTTCGACATCGCGCTGGCTGAACAGCATTTCGCAGCGGCCGGTTTCACCCAGCGGGGGCCGGATGGCATTCTTGTCAACGCCGCAGGCGAGCGCTTGGCCTTCACCCTGAGCACCCACTATGACCGCTTCGCGGATGTGTTCACGATTCTGAAGGAAGAGGCCATCAAGGCGGGCCTGGAACTGCGCATCGAGATCCTCGACGGCGCGGCGGGCTTCCGCAAGGCACAAGAGAAGCAGCACGACATCTACTTCGTGAGCTTCGCGCCGGCGCTGTCCATGTACCCTGACTACTGGCAGTACTTCCACTCCGACAATGCCTACGACGATGCCTTCCTTGACGACGGCAGCGTGAACCCGGACCGCAAGGTGAAGCCACAGACCAACAATCTGCAGATCGTGGCCGACTTCGAGCTGGACCAGTGGATTACCGAGTATGACGACTCGGAAGACAAGCAGCGCATGATCGAGCTGTCGCATCTGATTCAACAGCGTCATCACGATTACGCGTCCTTCTCGCCAGGCTTCGTCGAAACGTTCTACCGCACCGCCTACTGGCGCTGGGTGCGCTGGCCGGAAGGTTTCAACTTCCGTTTCACCAGCACGCCCCAGGAAATGTTTGCCCACTGGATCGACACGGACATGAAGGAAGCCACGCAGGCTGCCCGCAGCGCCGGCACGACGTTCGAGCCCGTGATCGAGATTTACGACCAGTACCAGGGCCTGCAATGAGTCATATGCCTGTCACGACGACGCTGCGTACCCTGCGTGTGCTGACGCTGCTGGCCTGTGCCACGGTGCTGGCGGCCTGTGGTGGTGATACGCCGTCCACCGGCGCGCCAGCCGATGCCTCTGCCAACATCAGCGCCGACGTCCAGGCCTGGTACGCGGCTCGGCCCGAGCTGATCTCGTTCAAGACCGCGGCGGACATCCCCGCCGACCTGGTCTGGGAAGATGGCATGGACCTGCCGGACATTGGCTCTCCCGAGGCGACCAAAGGCGGCACGCAGTATGAGTACATGCCGGATTTCCCGGCCACGTTGCGGGTGAACGGCCCCGATGCGTCGGGCGAGTTCCGGCGCTGGATTCTGGACTATGTGGCCCTGTCGCTGGCGCACCGGCATCCCAATGAGTTCGAG
Organism: uncultured Gammaproteobacteria bacterium; assembly: GCA_903889815.1. Taxonomy (GTDB): domain Bacteria; phylum Pseudomonadota; class Gammaproteobacteria; order Pseudomonadales; family Pseudohongiellaceae; genus UBA5078. The sequence continues at coordinate 2,714 of CAISYX010000172.1, read as the reverse complement.
TTCCACCCGGCCATCGCCATGCAGTGGGCGGTGGATTTCTCGAACAAGACGGTCTACGCGAAGCTCAATCCGAACGCGCGCTTCACCGACGGCGAGCCCATCACCGCCGACGACTTCCTGTTCATGTTCTATTTCTATCTGTCGGAGCACATCAACGATCCGTGGTCGGCCAACTGGTATTCCACGCAGTACACCAACATCACGAAGTACGACGAGCACACCATCTCCATCAGCATGACGGAAGCCAAGCCCGACATGGCGGCGCTGGCCCTGAGCCTGTCGCCGGTGCCCGAGCACTTCTATCAGGAGCTGGGCCCCGACTTCACGGAGCGCTACCAGTGGCGTTTCGTGCCCCACGCGGGCGCGTACCAGATCCTGCCAGAGAACGTGAACATGGGCGTCAACATCGTGATGACCCGGGTGGAGGACTGGTGGGCGAAAGACCTGAAGTTCTTCCGCAACCGCTACAACATGGACCGCATCAGCTTCAGCGTGATCCGCGACACCGCCAACCAGTTCGAGGCCTTCCGGCGCGGCGACATCGACCAGTTCAAGATCCGCACGGCCGACTACTGGTACGAGAGTCTGCCGGACACCGATCCGGAAGTCGCTGGCGGCTATATTCACAAAGCCACGTTCTACAATGACGGTCCGCGCGCGCCCTGGGGCATCTGGATCAACACCTCGCGGCCGCACCTGGACAATCAGGATGTGCGCGTCGGCATTCATTACGCGGCCAATTTCGAGATGGTGCTGGAGCGCTATTTCCGTGGCGACTTCACGCGCCTGGATTCGGCCCAGGTGGGCTATGGGGAGTTCTCGAACCCGGCGGTAAAGGCCCGGCCCTATGACATCACCCTGGCGCGTGAGCATTTCGCCAAGGCGGGGTTTGATCGCAGCGGGCCGGACGGCATTCTGATGAATGCCGCTGGCGAGCGCTTGTCCTTCACGCTGTCCACCCACTACGAGCGCTACCGCGATGTGTTCACCATTCTGCGTGAAGAGGCCGCGAAAGCCGGCGTGGAATTCCGTCTGGAAATGCTCGATGTGGCCGCGGGCTCCCGCAAGGCGCAGGAGAAACAGCACGACATGTACTTCATGGCCTTCAATTACGGGCTGGAGATGTACCCGCGCTACTGGGATTCCTATCACTCCGACAACGCCTATGACGATGCCTTCCTGAAAGACGGCAGCGTCAATCCGGCACGGGTGGTGAAGACGCAGACCAACAATCTGGAAGTGTTCGCGAATTTCGAGATGGACCAGATGATCGACCGCTACGTGGCCTCGTCTGACCGCGCCGAAATGATCGATCTGGCCCATCGCATGACGCAGATGCATCACGACCAGGCCTCGTTCGTGCCGGCCTTTGTCGAGCCTTTCTACTGGCATGCGTCCTGGCGCTGGGTGCGCTGGCCTGCTGACTTCAACGTGCGTTACTCCAGCTATGCCGAGGACGCCTTCGTGCACTGGATCGACATGGACATGAAGGAAGCCACGCTTGCCGCACGCAGCGCGGGGCAGACCTTCCCGCCGCAGATCAATGTCTATGACCAGTACTTTCAACAGTAGGGCCCTATGTCGGATGTGATTCTTTCAGTCAGAAACCTCATCACCGAGTTCGCCACGGATGAAGGCCGCGTGCGCGCAGTGGACGATGTCAGCTTCGACCTCAAGGCCGGGCAGACCCTGGGCATCGTCGGCGAATCGGGCTGCGGCAAGAGCGTGACGGCGCTGTCCATCATGCGCCTGCTGCCCCAGCCGGTTGGCCAGATCATGGGGGGCGAGATCCTGCTGCAGGGTCAGAACCTGGTGAGCATGAGCATCGAACAGATGCAGAAGGTGCGCGGAGCCCGCATCGGCATGGTGTTCCAGGAGCCGATGACAGCGCTGAACCCGGTGCACACCATTGGGCGCCAGCTGACCGAAGTGTTGCTGCTGCACAAGAAAATCAGCAAGGAGCAGGCGATCCGCGAAGGGGTGGAGATGCTGGCCAAAGTGGGCATCCCGGCGCCGGACATCCGCATGACCGAGTACCCCCATCAACTGTCCGGCGGCATACGTCAGCGCGTGGTGATCGCCATGGCTCTGGCCTGCCAGCCGGCCCTGCTGATTGCTGATGAGCCCACCACCGCGCTGGATGTGACGATCCAGGCACAGATTCTGGAACTCATCAAACAATTGCAGAATGACATGGGCATGTCGGTGATCCTGATTACCCACGACCTGGGTGTGATCGCCGAGACTTCTTCGGAAGTGGTGGTGATGTATGCCGGCAAGGTGGCCGAGAAGGGCAGCGTCTATGACGTGTTCGACCGCCCCGCGCACCCATATACCCGGGGCCTGCTGGAGTCGATTCCACGCCTGGACACGCCGCCCAAGTCGCGTCTGACCATCATCCCGGGCATGGTGCCCGGCCTGCTGGACATGCCGAAGGGCTGCCGTTTCGAGAACCGCTGCCGCTATCGCAAGGATGCCTGCCTGGTCGCGCCGCCGCCTGCCGAGCGCATTGCCGCCGGGCACGAAGTGGCCTGTTTCGAGTGGCGCGAATTGCGCGTGAATACGGCGACCGGCAGCGGTGGTGACAGCGCCGGCTTCAAGCGTTGTGCCATAGATTGTGCCATGGGGAGTGCGGTGGCATGAGCGTGATTCCCCTGAGCGATTCCTCCGTGCAGCCCCTGTTGCAGGTGCGCGACCTGAAAATGCACTTCCCG
>CAISYX010000171.1 GCA_903889815.1 uncultured Gammaproteobacteria bacterium | reverse complement strand
GGGCGCATCCAGCCACACGTAGAAGTATTTGCCCGGCTCGTCGGGAATCTCGAAGCCGAAATACGGTGCATCGCGGCTGATGTCCCACTCCTGCAGCCCGCTGTCCAGCCACTCGCTGAGCTTGTTGGCGACGGATTCCTGCAGCGTGCCGCTGCGTGTCCAGGCCTTGAGCATGTCGGTGAAGGCCGGCAGCGTGAAGAAGAAGTGCTCGGAGTCTTTCTCCACCGGAGTGGCGCCAGACAGTGTGGAGCGCGGGTCGATCAGGTCGGACGGGCTGTAGGTAGCATTGCAGGCTTCACAGTTGTCGCCGTACTGGTCGGGTGTCTTGCACTTCGGGCAGGTGCCCTTGATGAAGCGGTCGGCCAGGAACAAATTCTTCTCGGGGTCGAACAATTGCGTGATGCGCCGACGGCTGATGAAGCCCCTGTCGCGCACCTGGCGGTAGAGATCCTGCGACAGCCGCTCATTCTCTGGCGAGTGCGTGGAGTGAAACTGCGCGAAGCCGATGTTGAAGCCCGCATAGTCACGCTCATGTTCCGCCTGAACGCGGGCGATCAGCGCTTCGGGCGTGATGCCCTCGCTCTCTGCCCGCAGCATGATGGCGGTGCCGTGGGTGTCATCGGCACAGACGTACACGCAGTCCTCGCCCTTGAGCTGCTGGAAGCGCACCCAGATGTCGGTCTGCACGGCTTCCAGCACGTGGCCAAGGTGAATGGGGCCGTTGGCATAGGGCAGCGCACTGGTGACGAGGATTCGGCGTGTCATGCAATTTCCACCATGTAGAAATCTTCTTTGCTCACGCCACAGTCGGGGCATGTCCAGCTCTCCGGCACATCTTCCCAGCGCGTGCCGGGGGGAATGCCGTCTTCGGGGTAGCCCAGCGCTTCGTCATAGATGAATTCACACACCATGCATTGCCATTTCTTCACGTTCTTCTCCACTCGCAGTTGCAGTTCAGGTATTCGTATTCAAAGGGCGCAGAGCATACTGCATGCGCCCTCATCCAGTCAGCTCCCGGCAGTCTCCGCGGGTTTGCTCAGCAGTGAGGGCAGCAGAGGTTGCAGGTGGCGCTGGGCCACGGCTTCCACATCGGCCATCATGGCCGTGTAAATGCGCAGGACATCCTCGCCCTGCGCTGTCACTTTCGCCCCTCCTCCGGCGCGCCCGCCAGTCGACGTTGCCACCAGCGGCTGCGCAAAGCAGCTGTTCATCGTTTCCACCAGCATCCAGGCACGTCGATAACTCATGCCCATGCGCCTCGCACCGCCCGAGATGGAACCGGCATCACGAATCGCCTCCAGCAGCTCCATCTTGCCGGGGCCGACGGCGATGTCGATGCCACGCGCCACGCGCACGCGGCATTGAATTTCCGGGTGGTGCATGAGGGGTCTCTCTTCAGCCATTCCTGTCGTCCTGTGTCAGACCGGGAACTGCGCCCGGCATACTCTTGATATGCAGATCCCGCTGCGGGTACGGAATGGTGATGCCGGCCGCCTTGAAGGCGCGCCAGATAGCCAGATTGATATCCGATTTCACATTCGCAAACCCGTTCTCGGGGTCGTTCACCCACACCTGCAGCTGCAGGTCCATGCCATTCTCCCCAAAGCTGATCAGGCGCACCACGGGCGCCGGATCACTCAGAACCCGAGGCGACGCTGAGGCGCTCTCGAGCATCAGTGCCATAGCCTGCTCGGGATCATCCTTGTAGCTGCATTGCACGGAGATGGTCGTGCGCACGTTGCGGTCCGCGAAACTCCAGTTCACTACTTCGGAAGTAATCAGATTCTCGTTGGGGATCAAGGTGTCCACCCCTTCCCGATTGCGCACCACCACATACCGCGCCCGCAGTTCATGCACGCTGCCGGTGTTCTGGCCCACGGTGATGATGTCGCCCGGCTTGATGGAACGATCAAACACCAGAATGAAGCCGCTGATGAAGTTCGAGGCGATGCGCTGCAGGCCGAAGCCCAGCCCCACCCCCAGCGCGCCACCGAAGATGGCGAGCGAACTCAGGTCGATCCCCGCCGCATTGAGCGCAATCAGGAATGCCAGAGTGATGAGCAGAAAGCGGCTGAACTTGCTGATGCCGACCTGCATGCTGGGGGTGAGCCCGGCGCTCTGCAGCTGACGATTGATGGCTTCTGACAGCCAGATGGCCAGTGTGAAGGCCACGCCGACCATCAGGATCAGCTGCAGCGCCGACAAGACCGAAACCCGCACTGTGCCGAGCTCGATGGCAACGGCATCCAGCATGGCCAGCACCTCTGGCAACCAGCCCAGCAGATGCAGAATCACCAGGCCCCATACCAGCAGAACAATGGCAGTTTCAGACGAGCGCACCAAGGGGTTGTCGGTAAATGCCTTGCGCAGGACATAGACCGATACCCGCACGGCTGCCAGCGCAATCAACACAGGCATGGCGATATCCACCAGCGCCACAGGCGCGGCGTACCAGCCAAGAATCGCGCGTCCGACAATCACCACCAGCAGTGCCGACACCGGCCACAACAGGCGCTGCAGACTGTGCAGAGCAAGATGTCGAAAGGAGTTGCCGCTGCTGCCGACTGAATCCTGCAGCAAGCGCTGCAGTCGGCGGTTCACAAGGGAGGCGAACGCCGCTGCAATCGTCAGAGTGAGGAACTGCCACCAGAAATTTTCAGCGTCGGCTGCGGTAATCCAGGATTGCAGCACGAGTTCCAGGTGTTGGTACATGGGCGGGCGTCCGTGTGAGGAATACCATGAGCATAACCGAATCTGACTGCGGCTCCCAGCCGCGACTCCATGAGCTGTCCATGCAGTGGGAGCGGTCCCTGCCCGCGAACAGTCACCTTTGGCATCTGCTGCCCGACTTCCAGTAGAATGCCGACAACCCCTGCGACGGAGCTCCCATGAACGCCCACATCTTCCAGCACGTGCCTTGCGAAGGCCCCGGCTGTATCGCCAACTGGCTGCAGGCGCAGGGTGCCCGGACGCGCCATACCCATTTCCATGCCGCCCCCACGTTGCCAGCCTTGACCGATGTCGACCTGCTGATCGTCCTGGGCGGGCCCATGAGCGTCAACGACGAAGCAGCCCTCCCCTGGCTGGCCACAGAGAAGCGCTTCATCGCCGACGCCATTGCTGCAGGCAAGGCTGTCGTCGGCATCTGCCTGGGGGCACAGCTGATCGCAGCCGCGCTGGGCTCGCGGATCTATCCGGGCCTGCAGAAAGAAATTGGCTGGTTCGATATCGTGGCACGCCCCGTCATGGATCAGGAGCAGCATCTGGTGCGACTGCCCGAGACCACCCGCGTATTCCACTGGCACAGTGAAACCTTGGCAATGCCCGAGGGCGCCACGCGACTGGCCGGCAGCATCGGCTGCGCCAATCAGGTGTTTCAGTTCGGCAAACGCGTCATCGGGCTGCAGTGTCATCTCGAGACGACACCCGACAGTGCGCTTGCTATTGTCGAAGGCTGCGGCGAAGAATTGGCGCATGCCCAGGGCGGTCGCTTCGTGCAGGACGCCGCGAGCATTCTCGCCGAGCCTGCGCAGACTTACACACAGATGAACGCTGTGATGCACTCAATTCTGAGCTTTGTGACACGAGCATGAATGCCGCCTTGATTCCTCTTGTCGACGCGCTGCTGCCGCAGACCCAGTGCGGCAAATGCGGCCATGCCGGCTGCCTGCCTTACGCCGAAGAACTCAGCACGGGCGGCGCCATCAACAAGTGTCCTCCTGGCGGCAGTGCCACTATCCAGGCACTGGCAGACCTGCTCGGCCGCCCTGTCATTGCACTCAATCCGGAGCATGGCTTCGAGCAGGAGCGCCGCGTCGCCTTCATTCGGGAGGCTGAATGCATCGGTTGTACGAAATGCATTCAGGCCTGCCCGGTAGACGCCATCATGGGCGCTTCCAAGCGCATGCACACTGTCATCAGTGCCGAGTGCACAGGTTGTGATCTGTGCGTTGCACCCTGTCCGGTGGACTGCATTGACCTGCTGCCCTTGGCATCCATGACAGCCGCCGCGCCAGCCACAACGGACTCGGGAATGCTCAGTCAGCAATGGCGGAATCGCTACCAGGCGCGCAACGCTAGAGTCGCTGCCCAGCGCAATGAGCAACAATTGCGACGCGAAGCAGTCGCGGCAAATCGTAGTCGCGAAGCCGCCGCGGATACAAAAGCCGCTGTGCAGCCCTCGCCCCCTCAGGCAACGATGCTTTTGAACCCGGCGCAGGCCCAGGCGGAGATCGCCGCGGCCGTGGCGCGCACCAAGGCACGCAAGGCCAGGTTGCAGCAGATCAGGGAAACCGATCGCGACGATGTCAGTCTGTCCAATGAATCCAAAATGGTGGTGCCTGACAGTTTTCGTCACACCCCCGGGAAGGGCTGAGCGCGAGGCTGACCATGAACAAACACACCCGTGCTGAGATGTTTCGCCGGCTGCAGACAGAGAATCCTGCTCCGGTGACGGAACTGGAATATTCGTCAACCTTCGAGCTGCTGATTGCCGTCATCCTGTCAGCCCAGGCGACTGATGTGAGCGTCAATAAGGCCACGCGTCCCCTTTTCAAGGTGGCGAACACCCCCGAGACCATGCAGGCGCTGGGCGTCGACGGCCTCAAGCAGTACATCAGGACCATCGGACTGTTCAACACCAAGGCCGAAAACATCATCAAGACCTGCACTGCACTGATCGCGCATTACCACGGTGAAGTGCCCGACGAGCGCGCAGCGCTGGAGGCACTGCCCGGCGTGGGGCGCAAGACCGCGAATGTGGTGTTGAACACTGCGTTCCGGCAGATTGCGATGGCAGTGGACACGCATATTTTTCGAGTCTCCAATCGCACGGGCCTCGCGCCAGGAAAGACTGTGCTGGAAGTGGAGAAGAATCTGCTGAAGCACGTGCCGAAGGATTACCTGCTGGATGCCCATCACTGGCTGATCCTGCATGGCCGTTATGTGTGCACGGCGCGCAAACCCCGCTGCGGCGCCTGCCTGATCGAAGACCTGTGCGAATTCAAGAACAAGACGGATGCTTGAGAACACGCGTTTGTGTGGGAGCTGGTGTGGGAGCTGGTGAGGGAGCTTGCCTGCAAGCGAACCAGCCAGTTCGTCGCGGGCAAGCCCACTCCGACAACCTTCTGGCCTGCGCCTGCTGCCAGGTCAGCGGCGTTGCAGGAACAGGGTCACGCGGCGATTGCGGTCGCGGTCGGCGGCGCTGCGCTCATTGCGCACGATCAGATACTCCTCCGTTTCGCCGAAGAAACGGGTTTCCAGCATGGCTTCGTTGACGCCGCGGTCCACGAGGTATTGATGTACCAGGAAGGCGCGCAGCCGCGAAGTCTCGAGGTTGTCACTATTGCTTCCGGCGGTATCCGTAAAGCCATTGATCTGCACGGAAAAGACGCCGGCATCGGCCTGAATGTACTGCACGATATTGTCGAGCTGTGCTCGGGCACCTTCATCAAGCTCCATCTGCCCGGGGCGCCAGAATACTGTAGAGCGTTCAATCTGCCCGAAATTCACCGGCAGCAGGTTGCTCAGACAAGTCTGGTAATCGCGATAGGCCAGCTTGAAATTCACGGGAGAAACAGCCACCAATACGGAATCATCCTCGCTGTACCATGCGCGACGGGTCAGTGTGGGTATCATCCCGCGGAACAGTTCAGCCAGCACAAGGCGGGTGTTGGCCTCATCCAGCACGACCGGGCGGCCGCTGCGGGCGACATCAACATAACCGATGTCGCGCTCGGGCAACTCTTTACGCCAGGACGGCGGCATCGAGATCAGCAGCGCGCGGCCCTCAGCCATGTCACTGTCCATGGCCTGCAGGTAGAAAATCATGGTTTCACCGGCTTCACGATAGAAGACAGCCTGACCATAGTGAGGAATATCGTGCGACATGCTGCATTCGAATACATTGCCAGCGACCTCCCACTGCGCCGTGTCGAACTCAGCGTAATAGGAGAGGTTGCCCGGCTGCACAGAAGAGGCAGAGAGCAAACTCAGCAAAGATAAGGTAAACTTCAGGCCGTTTTTCATTCGCCGCATCTGGTCTGTAGATATGCCTGTACTGGCGCACGGGGTACCCTCCCGCACACGTCAGACAGTGCCTCAGTAGACAAACATCGGCAAGCGCCTCAGAAACTTTACCCTTATTTTCAAGAAATCCGCATGAATCAGATCACCCTGCTCCAACCCGATGACTGGCATGTCCATCTGCGTGATGGCGAGGCCCTTCACCATACGGTAGCTGCCACTGCGCGCAGTTTCGCGCGTGCCATCGTGATGCCCAACCTGAAGCCCCCCGTGGTCGACACGGCGACAGCCATCGCCTACCGCGACCGCATCCTGACGGTCCTGCCGACTGGCGTGTCATTCGAACCGCTGATGACGCTGTACCTGACCGACGCCACCAAGGTCGAGGAAATTGCCCGGGCGAAAAACAGTGGCGTGGTGAAAGCATTGAAGTACTACCCGGCTGGCGCGACCACCAATTCAGAGAACGGCGTTACCAGTATCGACAAGGTGTACCCGATTCTAGAGGCCATGGCGGAAATCGGCATGCCTCTTCTACTGCACGGCGAAGTGACCGATGCCGCGATCGACATCTTCGACCGTGAAAAAGTCTTCATTGATCGCATACTCGCGCCGCTGACGCAGCGCTACCCCACGCTGAAGATCGTGCTGGAACACATCACGACGTCCCACGCCGCGGAATTCGTGACCCAGGCGGGACCCCGTATCGCGGCGACGGTGACGGCCCACCATCTGCTGTACAATCGCACCGACATGCTGGCGGGTGGCATTCGCCCGCACCTGTACTGCCTCCCGATTCTGAAACGCAGCACGCACCAGCGGGCACTGATTGATGCGGTGACCAGCGGCAATACGCGCTTCTTCCTGGGCACGGATTCGGCGCCCCACAGCCGGCAATTGAAGGAACATCCCTGTGGCTGCGCAGGCTGCTTCACCGCCCACGCCGCGCTGGAGTTGTATACCGAAGTATTCGAGCAGGCCGGGGCACTCGACAAGCTGGAAGGCTTTGCAAGCCTGCATGGCCCTGACTTCTACGGACTTCCCCGCAACACACGTCGCGTGACGCTGGTTAAGGCGCCGTGGACAGTGCCTGCGGATCTTGTTTTCGGAGCGGACCGTGTGGTCCCCCTGCGCGCCGGGGAGCAACTCCAATGGCGCATGACAGGGGTATCACCATGAATTACGACGACGAAGAAGAAATGCTCGAAAGCCCGATGTCCCTGCGCTTTCGCGGGTATCTGCCCGTGGTGGTGGACATTGAGTGCGGCGGGTTCAACGCAAAGACAGATGCAATCCTGGAAATTTCGGCAGTAATTCTGGGTATGAACGAAAAGGGCGTGCTTGGTGTAGAGCAGACTTTCTTCCATCGCGTTGTGCCGTTCGAGGGCGCGAATATCGAAGACGCTGCGCTGAAGTTCACCGGCATCGATCCCTATCATCCGCTGCGCATCGCACGCAGTGAAAAAGACGTGTTCACCGACATGTTCCGCATCATTCGCACGTCACTGAAAAGCAATGGCTGCAAACGGGCAATTCTGGTGGCGCACAATGCCCACTTCGATCACGGTTTCATCAATGCTGCAGCCGACCGTCATGATCTCAAGCGCAATCCGTTCCATCCATTCTCGAGTTTTGACACCGCCACACTGAGTGGCCTTGCTTACGGACAGACAGTGCTTGCCAGAGCGTGTGAAGCGGCACGTATCGAATTCAACAACAGCGAAGCGCACTCCGCGAAGTACGATGCAGAGAAAACCGCACAGTTGTTCTGTACGATCGTGAACAAGTGGAAAAGCATGGGAGGATGGCCGATGCCCTGAGGCACCGGCCACAGCGGTTCAGGCCTGCGCGTTCTGGCCTGCGCCGTCGACGAGTTTCTGCAGTTCTCCGCTCTCGAACAGATCGGTGACGATGTCACATCCACCAACAAGTTCGCCATCAACATACAACTGGGGGAAGGTTGGCCAGTTGGCAATCGTAGGCAATGTGGCACGGATTTCGGGATTGGCAAGTATGTCCACGAACGCGAAGCGCTTGCCACAGGACATCAGACAGCGCACGGTCTGCGCTGAAAATCCGCATTGCGGCTGATCCGGGCTGCCCTTCATGTACAGCAGAATACTGTTGGAAGTGATTTGTTCTTTGATGGTGTCTTCAATAGTCATAAGAGATCCTGCTCGCGATTCCGGGTAAGTTGAATGATCGACACTGCGTTCTGATCACTGCCCTGCACAGCATAGTCCGGCGCTGCGTGGCGTGGCCGCATTCTACACGAAGGTTTTGCGAAGTTTCACGTCAGGAATGCCGATTCCGGGCTCAGATTGCCTCGCCGTCACAATCTCGTATAAGATACAGAGCAAGTCAGACCAAGCAGTAAATCGCGTGTTTGACTCTGAATTTTCAAGATTTTTAGAGCCTGCCCTGGCGGTTCGTCCGTGCCCGCAACACAATAGCGAAATTCCGTTTCTCTCCGCGCACTGAAAATCACGGGCAGGGCTAATGCCTAGAAATCGCGTCAGGCTGACGAATTTGCACAGAACGCGACGACGACAACACAAGAACCCAACAAAATGGCTACCCGACATTTTCTGACACTGATGGATCTCGAGAAGGCAGAGATTCACGCGATCATTCAGCGCGCAATCGCCCTGAAGAACAGCCCTGCCCTTCACGAAGATACGTTGAAGCACAAGACGCTGGCGATGATCTTTGACAAGGCGTCCACGCGCACGCGCGTGGCGTTCGAAGTGGCCATGACGCAGCTGGGAGGCACCAGCCTGTTTCTTTCCAATGCCGACACACAGCTCGGGCGCGGCGAGCCCCTGGAAGACACCGCAAAAGTCCTCTCACGCATGGTGGATTTCGTGACAATCCGCACTTTTGATCACAGCAGGTTGGAGCTGTTCGCAAAACATTCTGAAGTGCCGGTCATCAATGCCTTGTCCGACGACTTCCATCCCTGTCAGCTGCTGGCAGACATGCAGACGTACTTCGAACATCGAGGGGATATTCAGGGCAAGACAGTGGTGTGGGTCGGTGACGGCCACAACATGTGCCAGTCCTACATCAACGCAGCGGAACAATTCGATTTCGAATTGCGTATCGCCTGCCCGGAAGGCTTTGAACCTGAGCCCTGGCTGCTCGAGCGCTCCCGTGCCCGCGTCAGAGTCGTCCGCAACCCGATCGAAGCGGTACGTGACGCGCATCTGGTGGCCACCGATGTCTGGACATCCATGGGCCACGAAGCGGAACGCGAGCGCCGGCTGCGTCTGTTTGCGGCCTACCAGATCAATGCCGAACTGCTCTCCCACGCCAGAAGTGATGTACTGTTCATGCATTGCCTGCCGGCCCACCGGGGCGAAGAGGTGACCGCAGAAGTACTGGACGCACCCGACGCCGTCGTCTGGGATGAGGCTGAAAACCGCCTGCATACCAAGAAAGCACTGCTGGAGTTTCTCAGCAGACAATAGCCTTTTATCAGTGGAGCCTTGTCATGAGTACTGTCGGTAGAGGCGGATTCGCCAAGGATCACAATCGCCTGCTTGCCCTGCTGATTTGCGCCGTGGCTCTGGCGGCTGCCCTGACCAGCGCCTGGTTCGCCTACCGCGGTGCCATCACCCAGAACCGTAACTCCATCCTCCTTTCCGAAGCGCTCACAACCGGCCTGATGCTCATCACCGTGGCGTTTAGCCTGGCCATGCTGGTGCGCCAGCATCTGGCCGCTCAGTCCGTGCGCCTGTTGACCAGTGCCATGGAGCAGAGCCACGGCGCCGTCATGATCACCGACGCCGATGGCTGCATCGAATACGTCAATACCCGCTACACCGAGATCACCGGCGTGAGCCGCGACGCCGTGCTGGGCACGTTCAGCGACCTTGTCCAGAACAACGCCACCCTGGACAAACAACACTGCACCCTGCGCGAACGCATCGCCCGGGGGGACGTGTGGTCCGCCACCATGAGCAGCACCCGCAGCAACGGAGAGCGCTACTGGCAGGCCGTGTCCGCATCTCCCGTCCTGGATGACCGGCAGACGCTCACGCACATCGTCCTGAGCATCGAAGACACCAGCCAGCAGCGTGAACTGCACGCGCAGCTGGAAAAGCTGGCCTACTTCGACCCGCTGACCGGCCTGGAGAACCGCCGCATGTTCCGCGACCGACTGGAGCAAGCGCTGCGCCACGTCAAACGCCAGAAAACGGGGCTGGCACTGCTGTTCATCGACCTCGATGGTTTCAAGGATGTCAACGACAGCCTTGGTCATGACGCGGGCGACGAATTGCTTGTCAGCGCGGCGCAGCGAATCCGTCGCCATGTGCGGGACGAGGACATCGTGGCCAGACTGGGAGGCGATGAGTTCACCGTCCTGCTGACACATCAGCACGACAACAGCGGCGCCAGCGTCGTGGCCCGCAAGATTCTGAATGCTCTGCGGGAACCCTTCGCGCTGCGGGGCGTAGACCGGCAAATCGGGGCCAGCATCGGCATAGCGCTTGCCCCTGAAGACGGCGTTGAGGGCGAACTGCTCATGCGCAACGCGGATATGGCCATGTACCGGGCCAAAGACATGGGGCGCAACAATGCCCAGTTTTTTTCGGACGACATGAACAGTCGCAATGACGCTCGCCAGAAGCTGGAAGAAGCGCTGCGACTGGCCATCAAGGAAGAGCGTTTCGTCGTGCATTTCCAGCCGCAGGTGGATCTGCTGGCGAACCGCATCATCGGTTTTGAGGCACTGGCGCGCTGGCAGCACGAGGATGGCGAGCGTCTGCCCGGCAGCTTCCTGCCCATGGCGGAACAGACGGGTCTCATCGTTCCTCTCGGAGCCATCATCATGCGCAGGGCCTGCGAGCATCTCAAACGCCTGCAGGCACTTGGAATGACGGGCTACACTGTCTCGATCAACCTGTCTGCGCGACAGTTCCGGGACCCGGCACTGCTGCCTCTAGTCCAGAACATCCTGAGCGTCACCGGCCTGGAAGCTCGCTGGCTGGAACTGGAGATCACGGAGAGCATGCTGATGGAGAACATCAGTCAGGCCACTGGCATTCTGCAGTCACTCAAGTCACTCGGCCTGAGTATTTCGATTGACGACTTCGGCACCGGCCACTCGTCGCTGGGCACGTTGAGCAAGCTGCCCGTCAACAAGCTCAAGGTGGATCGCTCCTTCATTCGCAATCTGCCCGTCAATGCCCACGACCGCGCCATCACCACGGCGGTGATAGCACTTGCGCAGAATCTCGGGATGACCGTCGTGGCGGAAGGCGTGGAGAACGCCGCCCAGCGCGACTTCCTGCTGCTGCATCAGTGCAGCTTCCAGCAGGGGTATGAATTCGGAGCACCGGTGGCCTTCGCCGAACTGCCCGGCTGCATAGCCCGCCTGCAGGACAATCTCGATCGCCCTGCCACTGGCGCTGAGACCCGCCACTGACGCACTATTTGCGTGAGCGTCTCTAAACACTTTCACTTTTCTCTGCGCCTCTCCAGACAACAGCAGGCACAGGGAAGATGTGTCCGCAGACCCCCGCAATCTGATTCGCGCCACCCAAGCCGCCAATGTCGACGCTTTCCGGTCCCTGCAGCTTTGGGACAACGCCATCGACAAGTCCACGAGGCGCAGAGCTTCTGTCCGGATCAGCCGTATCTGACGGCGAGTTCGGCGCCCTGGGAACACGGATGCTCCCATGCACACTTTACCCACAGCTTGTGCACAAAAATAGGCCTTGCAATCGCCCCGCGAGCGCACTATCTTGTGTCTCTGATTCAGAAATACCCTATATGTAGTATTTGAGTCGTTTTTCACCCACTGCAAAACGCTCGTCAAAAAGCGCATTTTTCCCTGTTTTTACAGGTGAATTTCAGGGCCAGGCACGCTCTCCGGTATCCGCATCACCATCGGTACGCCGAACCGGACAGCCATAAAAACATCATGGAGAACCTCATGCAGACCGACCTGTACAGTCAACCCAGTGCCTCCTCCTCTGTGCAGACCGGCACGCACCAGAAAGCCTCTGCGGCGTCCGCTACTGCGCCAGGACAGATCCGCGTCATCAAGCGCAATGGGGCGGTCGTCGGATACGACGAGTCCAAGGTGGTCGTGGCGATCACCAAGGCCTATCTTGCCGTCGAGGGCGGCACTGCCGCAGCCTCTTCCCGTGTGCATGAGACCGTCACCAAACTTGGCAAGCAGATCACCACCATCTTCCGTCGCCGCATGCCCTCCGGTGGCACCATCCACATTGAAGACATTCAGGACCAGGTTGAACTGGCACTGATGCGCACCGGCGAACACAAGGTGGCCCGCAGCTATGTGATCTACCGCGCCGAGCGCGCGCGCGTCCGCGAACAGCAGCGCGTTCGCGAGCAGGACAGCAGTCCGGCCATTACCGTGACCTATGCCGACGGCACTCAGGGTCCGCTGGACACCCAGCGTCTGCGCACCGTGATCGACGAGGCCTGCGAAGGTTTGGAGTATGTCTCCGCTGACGAAATCTACGCCGAAACCATCAAGAATCTGTACCCGGGCGTCCGCATCCAGGACGTGCGTACCTCTTCCGTGATGACAGCCCGCACCATGGTGGAAAAGGACCCGAATTACTCTTACGTGTCCGCCCGTCTGCTGCTGGACACCCTGCGGTCCGAAGCACTGAGCTTCCTGGGCCTGGCCGACAGCGCCACCCAGGGCGAAATGCAGTACCGCTATGCGCTGACTCTGCGTCCCTACATCCAGAAAGGCGTGGAACTGGCCCTGCTGGATCCGGAACTGCTGAACTTCGATCTGGACGTGCTGGGCGAGGCACTCAAGGCCGACCGCGACAATCAATTTACCTATCTAGGCCTGCAGACACTGTACGACCGCTACTTCATTCACAGCGGCGACACCCGTTTCGAGCTGCCCCAGGTATTCTTCATGCGCGTGGCCATGGGCCTTGCGTCCCGCGAAGAGAACAAGGAAGAGCGTGCCATCGAGTTCTACAACCTGATCTCGAGCTTCGACTACATGACGTCCACACCGCAGTTGTTCAACTCCGGCACGCTGCGTCCGCAACTCTCGTCCTGCTTCCTGACGACGGTGCCCGACGATCTGTTCGGCATCTACAGCGCCATCCGTGACAACGCCATGCTGTCCAAGTGGGCGGGCGGTCTGGGCAATGACTGGACCCCCGTGCGCGCACTGGGCGCCCACATCACCGGCACCAATGGCAAGTCCCAGGGCGTCGTGCCCTTCCTGAAAGTGGTGAACGACACCGCAGTGGCCGTGAACCAGGGCGGCAAGCGCAAGGGCGCTGTCTGCGCGTACCTGGAGACCTGGCACCTGGATATCGAGGAATTCATCGAGCTGCGCAAGAACACCGGCGATGACCGTCGACGCACCCACGACATGAACACCGCCAACTGGATACCCGACCTTTTCATGCGCCGAGTCATTGAAAAAGGCCAGTGGACCCTCTTCTCACCAAGCAACGTACCTGACCTGCATGACAAGTTTGGCCAAGACTTTGAGAGGGCCTATGTGGCCTATGAAGAAAAAGCCGCACGC
>CAISYX010000170.1 GCA_903889815.1 uncultured Gammaproteobacteria bacterium | reverse complement strand
TCAGGGGTTTCTCCGCGCCACCACGATTCCCGAGCCGGCCGATGCCTTTCTGATTGCAGTGCCGACGCCTTTTGAGGCTGATCATCAGCCGGATTTGAGTTACGTCTGCGCTGCTGCTGACGCCATTGCGCCGGTGTTGCGCAAGGGCAATCTTCTTATTCTCGAATCGACGTCCCCGGTAGGGACCACGGAAGAAATTGCCAGACGGCTCGCAGCCGCTAGGCCAGATCTAACCTTTCCTCAAGATGCTGGCGAGAGTGCAGATGTCAACGTGGCATATTGTCCGGAAAGGGTCCTGCCAGGCAAGGTGGTCCACGAGCTGGTCGCCAACGCGCGGGTAATCGGTGGTATGACGCCCCGCTGCTCGCAGAGAGCCGCATCGCTTTACAAGATCTTTGTCGAGGCCGAATGCATTTCGACAAATGCCCGTACCGCTGAAATGTGCAAATTGACGGAGAACTCCTACAGAGATGTCAACATTGCGTTTGCCAACGAGTTATCCATCATCTGTGACAAGCTTGGCATCAACGTATGGGAGCTTATTCAACTGGCCAATCGTCACCCCCGGGTCAACATCCTGCAACCAGGGCCGGGTGTCGGCGGGCACTGCATCGCCGTTGATCCCTGGTTCATTGTCAGCAAGACGCCAGACGAAGCACGTCTCATCCGCACGGCACGTGAGGTCAACGATAGAAAGCCGCAATGGGTGCTCGACAAGGTAAAGGCCGCCATTGCCGAGTTTCTTCAGGTGAATCCGCAGAAGTCGGCACGCGACGTTACCCTTGCGTGCTTTGGCTTGACCTTCAAACCTGACATCGACGATCTCCGCGAGAGTCCGGCGCTGGAGATCACTTCCCATTTGGCGCAATTACATCCGGGCACGGTTTGGGCGGTCGAGCCGTACATCAAGGCGTTGCCCCTAAGCCTGACCAATCGTATTTTTCTGAAGACGGCCGAAGACGCATTGACAGGGGCAGACATTTTTGTGTTGCTGGTTGATCACAAAGAGTTTTTGTCGATTTCCCCAGAGAGTTTCAAGGGAAAACTTCTGGTGGATACCAGAAACATTAGTCGAAATGCCGTCTAAAGTCGCGGGAGGTAACTCCGCGTGAATTGAACGATTTAGTAATAGAAGAGCCTTTGGGCCTGATTCAAGGGGAATAACATGGAGCAGCCGAGTAAAGAGTTGGATGTGCTGGACTTGGCCGTTTTGGTGGTCAGCCGAGTCAAATTTCTGGTCGGGGGGGCGTTGTTGGGTGGAGCGCTGGCTGTGGGGTGGCACGCCCTACTTCCTAAAGATTACGCGAGCCAAGCGATCGTGCATCTGCCGCGTCCACTCTACCTGACCGAGGGGCTCATCATGGGCTCGGTCCGCATGATAGTCCAGTCGCCCACAGAGGCTGCCAAGATCATGGTGTCTCCGGCAGTTATTGACCCAGTGATTCATCAACTCAACCTAGACGATACAGACTCCATTGACCATCTACGCAAGCGACTTGCAGACAACATAAAATTGGAGGTGGGTCCTGAGTATCTTTTGTCCCTGACCGTGACTGCCAGTTCACCTCGCCAGGCCCAGGCCCAGGCAGAGACCATATTGGATGCATGGTTGGCCACAACACAACCGTCTATACAAGAGAGAGCAGAGCTGGAGGGGTTATCCGCCCAAGCGCAGGTCTCACTGGACGTGGCAAACCGATTGGTTGCTCGTTTGGTATATGAACAGTCCTCTGGTACCCGACAATCAGAGTCGCAGCAGAAAAGCGGGGCGACTCTTGCCATGGCGCTCGCCATGCAATCACACCTACAGCGGCAAACAGCCGCGATCTCAAGTGTCATGCGAGGTCTCACCCGTGACGTAGTGAAACAGGCGCCGACATTACCCTCTGCCCCGCAGTCTGCCCCCCGGGGGCTGATCGGTTTGTTAGGGGTCCTGTTGGGCGGAGGGTTGGCCCTCTTGTGGGTCGTGCTGTCGGACGCCTGGAAACGGTCATTGCAAAGCCCAACTTTCTCGGAGCGGCTGATCCGCCTTCGCTCCGGTGACGATCGAGCATGAGCGCATCGACACCCGTAGCACCCACATTTTTCAACCACGAGATTTCTAGAATGAACAAGATTGCACTAATTACTGGCGTCACGGGGCAGGACGGCTCCTATCTGGCGGAATTCTTGCTGGGCAGGGGCTACGTGGTGCACGGTATCAAGCGCCGGGCTTCCATGTTCAACACGGCCCGCATTGACCATCTGTATCGCGATCCGCATGAAAAGAATGTGCGCTTCTTCCTGCATCATGGGGATCTGACCGACTCCAGCAATCTGATCCGCATTATCCAGCAGGTTCAGCCGGACGAGATCTACAACCTAGCCGCTCAGAGTCATGTGGCCGTTTCTTTCGAAGAGCCGGAGTACACCGCCAATTCCGACGCGCTGGGGGCGCTGCGCGTGCTGGAAGCCATCCGTATCCTTGGGCTGGAAAGGAAGACACGCTTTTACCAAGCGTCCACCTCCGAGCTGTATGGGCTGGTGCAGGAGATCCCGCAAAAGGAGACGACGCCTTTTTACCCCCGCTCTCCCTATGCCGTGGCCAAGCTCTATGCCTATTGGATCACGGTCAATTACCGCGAGGCATACGGCATTTATGCCTGCAATGGCATTCTCTTTAATCACGAATCGCCTGTGCGCGGTGAGAACTTCGTGACCCGCAAAATCACCCGTGCCCTGGCACGCATCAAGCTTGGCCTTCAGGATCGCCTCTATCTGGGCAATCTCGATGCCAAGCGTGACTGGGGTCATGCCCGTGACTACGTCGAAGCGCAGTGGCTCATGTTGCAGCAGGCCGATCCCGAGGATTTTGTGATCGCCACGGGTGCTCAATACAGCGTGCGGCATTTTGTCGAAGTGGCTGCTCAGGAGATCGGGTTGTCTATCCGCTGGGAGGGCTCGGGTGTCGATGAGAAGGGATGCGACGCGCAGGGCAAGTGCATCGTTTCCGTTGATCCGCGTTATTTCCGGCCGACTGAAGTGGAGACCTTGCTGGGAGACCCGGCCAAGGCCAAGCAGAAGCTCGGCTGGTCTCCCAAGACATCTTTCGTTGACTTGGTGAGGGAGATGATGCGTGAAGACATGAAGAGCGCGCATCGTGACGAGCTGGTCCGGCAGCATGGGCATGACGCGCCTGATCACTACGAGTAAGTGTCGAGTGCGTGCCCCTGAAAGGCTGAGGCTGGCACTGGCCGCCTCTTTTCTCTCGCGCGGTTGGACTGCTGTACTCAGCCTGCTAGCGGTACCATTGTACCTCCGCTTTCTAGGGGTGGAGGCATATGGCGTGGTTGGAATATTTGTCAGCCTGTCCGCCGTTGTGGGCCTCTTGGATCTGGGTTTGGGGGCTACCCTGACCCGTGAAATGGCCAAGTTGCCAGGTGGGCAGGCTCAACCGCCACAAGCTCGGGATATTGCACGGACTTTTGAACTGGTCTATGTCGGGCTTGCCTTACTTGTGGGGGGGCTGGGGGCGCTGCTTGCCTACCCCTTGGCCATGTTCTGGGTCACAGTTGATACCTTGAACCGGGGCGACGTTGCGCAGGCCTTGCTGCTTGGTTCTGTGGCCTTGGCTTGTCAGTGGCCGGGCAATCTGTATGGTGCCGGCCTAGCCGGCCTGCAGAAGCAGGTGCTTTTTGGGGGCGTGACGACTGTACTGGGTACGGTCCGAGTGGCGTTGACGCTGGTCGTTATTCGGCTAGCACCTTCATTGGAGACCTTCTTCTGGGCTCAGATAGTTGCGGCCGTGGTGCAGTCTTCGCTCCTGTGGTGTCTGTTCTGGCGTGCTCTCGGGAGTGACGGCCGTGCGCCCGTATTTCGTCTGGAAGCACTCCGCGACTCTTTGGGTTTCGCGGGAGGCATGGCAGGCATCGCTTTGACGACCATCGTGCTGACTCAGGCTGACAAGCTGGTATTGAGTCGGGCGCTCAGTCTTTCCGAGTTTGGTGTTTATGTGGTGGCCAGTGCGTTGGCTACGGGTCTATATATTGTGATAACTCCCCTGTTCTCGGTCATGTACCCGCGTTTCTCTGCACTAGTACATTGGGGGGCAGAGAAAGAGGGCGAGCTTGCGCGCCAATATCATGCCGCCAGCCAGTTGATCGCGTTCCTGTTGGTGCCGCTTGCAGTCTTGCTTGGAGTCTATGGGCAGGAGGTATTGACTCTGTGGACTGGCAATCAAGCGCTGGGTACTGCGGGGGGGTGGACGTTGAGTCTTCTGGTGATGGGGAATGCCTGTAATGGGCTCATGAATATGCCTTACGCGTTGCAACTGGCGTATGGTTGGACTCGATTGACATTATGGTTCAGTGTTGTATCTATCGTCCTGTTGGTCCCCTGCGTGTGGTGGGCTGCTGTGAAATATGGCCCGGTCGGCGGGGCTGCGGTCTGGGCGTTGTTGAATCTAGGCTATTTGGTCGTGGCACCACAGATCCTGCACCAGCGATTGCTGCGTTCGGAGAAGTTGACATGGTACAAGGCCGGAGTTTTTTTGCCTGCTGCCGTGTGCCTGATACTCGCGATGTTAGCAAAACAAATTCCATTGACCGATCTATCGCGTGGCAGCGTCGCACTGGTGCTGTTGGCCTATTGGATTGCAATGACCGTGTCGCTGGTCGTACTGATGCAGCAACCCCGGCGCGCTGCATTAGCTCTGTGGAGTGCGAGAAATCGATTTGGAAAATGATCGTGTGAAGCAGGAGGATGTGTTGTTTGCTGGTGCGGAGCCGCACTCAGCACATAGGCCGATCAAGACGGCAGCAAGATGTATCGAAATTTTTGGAGAAGTGAAATGGCAGAGTTTGCTGTAGAGGAGAATGTTGACCGGATTGTCCGGGCGCGATTTTTCCCGAGTGGGAGTGGTGTGTTTGTCGAGGTGGGAGCAGCCCGCCCCGACTATCTTTCAATCAGCGCAAGTTTTAGAGGTCGGGGGTGGAGGATTGTCGCTGTCGAGCCCAATCCTGCATATCAGGATTTATATCGCCAGCATGGCATCGATGTGTTGCCTTATGCATGCGGGGAGCGTGACGAGGATGACGTCGATTTCTCTGTTGTGGATTCACACAGCACAGCTTACGAGGGGGGGCGCGTCACTTATGAGTCCTTCTCTTCACTAGCGATCAAGGATAACTATGCCGCTTTAAAACCTAATCTTGATATCAAGCCGATAAAAGTGAGGTTGCGTCGCCTTGATACGATCATGGCGGAGCATGCGCCGGATGTCGGGGAAATTGATGTTGTTTCGGTGGATGTGGAAGGGTGGGAGCTGGAAGTTCTGAAAGGTCTCGCTTTTTCCCGATTCAGGCCCAAGGTATTGATTATTGAAAACTTGTTTTCCGATCAATCGTATCGGGATTTCATGGCCGATCGCGGCTATCGCCTTTGGCGTGTACTGAAGCCTAACGAGGTTTATGTTCGCGATGACCTTCTGGGTGTTGGCGAGCGAACTCTAGCCGTTATCAGAGAGTGGACTGCTGCGGTTAGGGTGGGAAAGTGGCCGCGTCGCGTTGCTGTGGCGTGAACCGTGGTTTTGACTGAAATCGGGCGCATCCGATGCCATTCCCTGGCAGGCGGGGAGCGCCTGGAGTTCTGAGGTGTTAAATGTTTGAAGTATTACAAAGCAAGCAGGATATCGAGACGGCCCGTCAATCGCTGCGCATGCAGGGCCGCTCCGTTCTTCAGGAGTCGCCGGTTAAGGACGGGCTCTGGCTCAGATTTCTGCGGCGTATGGGGTGGGCTCACTGTCAGCTGCCTGTGGGTGACCACGTGAAGAGCTGGGATGTGGGGCGCACTCTCGACTTCATAGCCGAGCAGCTTACCAAGGATGCGCGCATCCTAGATCTGGGGGCCTATTGTTCCGAGGTTCCGGTTGCCTTGGCGCGTATGGGCTACACGGGGGTTCATGGCGTGGATCTGAATCCTGATGTCAAGGCCATGCCGTACGCGGATCGGGTGCAATACACGGTCAGCGACTTCATGCGCACACCCTTTGATGCCGGAAGCTTTGACGCCGTCACGTCGATTTCCGTGATCGAACATGGCTACGACCCGGAGCGTTTGTTTGCCGAGGCGGGGCGTCTGTTACGGCCTGGGGGCTACTTTATTTCCTCCTTCGACTACTGGCCTGAAAAGATCGACACAGGTGATACGAAGTTCTTCGATATGAGCTGGCTGATTTTCTCGTCGCAAGACGTAGATCACATGTTGAGCGTGGCGCAGCGTCATGGGCTCATGCCGGCAGCGGCGTTGAAACCCGTTGCCCAGGACCGTGCAATCCACTGCATGGGATATGACTACACATTCGCGTGGCTGGTGCTGAGGAAGGAGTGATCGGCGTGCGTGTGCTGCTGGTTACGGGCTCCTACCCGCCTATGCGATGCGGTGTCGGAGATTATGTGCAGCAGCTTGCGTGCGCATTGAAGAGGGCGGGGGGGGGGGAGGTGGCTGTTCTCACGAGCGTTTCAGCTGACGCGACGACAGACAGTCACTCGGTGCGCGTTTTCCCTGTCATCGACCGTTGGAGTCCTAGTCGCCTCCTCACGGTATTTCGGGTCTTCAAGGATTGGACGCCGGATATTGTTCACGTACAGCATCCAGCACAAGGATATGGCGGAAGATCGCTGCCGTGGCTTGTGGCTTGCCTGGCGTTTTTGATGAAAAAAAAGGTCTTTCAGACTTGGCACGAAGGGTTCAGCAGACGGGATGCACCGCTTGTTCTTATCCAGGCGCTCATTTCGCGTACTTTGATCTTTGTTCGTCCCCGGTATACAGATAGATTGCATACACAGATGCAGTGGATTCTTAGGGGGCGGAGAACTGAATACATCCCAAATGCCTCGGCGATCCCTGGCGCCGATTTGGATGAGTCAAGGCGGGTGGCTCTCAGGCAAAGATATCTCGCAGGCCAACAAAGACTGATTGTTTTTTTTGGCTATCTGTACAAGCACAAAGGACTGGAGTTGCTGTTTGAAATCTGCGATTCGAATAGGGATCGAATCGTGATCGCAGGACAGTTCCCCGAGGGGGATCCCTATTCAGAGGAAATGCAGCAGCTGGCTTCATCGGAGGAGTGGCGGGGGAAGGTTGACTTTGTCGGATTTCTGCCGGTAGAAGTTGTGGGTCAGCTTTTGGCGGCAGCAGACGCGGTGGTTCTGCCATTCAAGAATGGTGGAGGAGAGTGGAATACGTCTATACACGCAGCTGTATTGAGCAGATCGCTTGTGATTACCACATCGTTAACCAAGCATGGATTTGATGAGAATCTGAATATATATTTCGCAAGAGTAAATGGGGTGCAAGAGATGAAGGAAGCTCTTGACAGATATGAAGGGAAGCGTCGGAACTTCAGTCCGGAGATAGACCGCGACGAGTGGATGGATGTCGCTGCCAAACACTGGTCAATCTACAAAAGTATGTAAGTTTCTGCGTCTTGTGAATGTGTAAATAATGGAAAGCAATAGTAGCCCAGCAGGCCAGGTGCCTAAGCTATCAATTTGCATAGCCACATATAAGCGTGGCGCGTATATCGCGGAGACGCTAGATTCTATCGTGCAGCAGCTGGGTTCCAATGTGGAGCTGGTGATCGTCGAGGGGGCATCTCCTGACAACACGCGGGAAACAATCAAGCAATATGTCAGTAAGCACAAGAATATTCGATATTTCCGGGAAGTGGTCAATTCTGGTATTGATATTGATTACGACAAGGCGGTTGGCTATGCGTGTGGCGAGTATTGCTGGTTGATGACAGACGACGATCTGCTGAAAGCCGGTGCGATAGGTCGTGTCTTGGAGGCTATCTCTGAGTCGGTTGACCTTGTTGTTGTTAACTCTGAAGTGAGAACCGCAGATTTCTCCAGCGTTTTGTCTGCGGGCATTCTTCCTGCGGAGGGTGCTGTGAAATACAGGGGGGAGGATTTTGAAAGTTTTTTTTCAGAAGTCACGGGTTATCTTTCGTTTATCGGCGGTGTGGTCATTAAGAGAAGTATTTGGCTAGAAAGAAGTCGCGCTGACTACTACGGCACTTTGTTCGTGCACGTAGGCGTCATTTTTCAAAAAATGATCGAATCAACGACTGTCATTCGTGATCCCTTGATTGTCATACGCTACGGCAACGCGATGTGGACGCCGCGCGGGTTTGAGATTTGGATGTTCAAGTGGCCAAGTCTCATCTGGTCTTTCCTGCCATATTCTGATGCAGCGAAGTCGAAGGTCTGTGCGAAAGAGCCTTGGCGACAGTTGAAAAATCTGGTGCTGTACCGAGCACTTGGTGTCTACGGCAAAGCAGAGTATTTGAGGTTTGTGGCCGGGAAGGCCGGATGGTTGAGGCGGATGGTTAGTTCCGCAATGGCTCACTTCCCTGTCGGTTTTCTGAATTCGATCGCAAGTATC
>CAISYX010000169.1 GCA_903889815.1 uncultured Gammaproteobacteria bacterium | reverse complement strand
TGCGCCGCTTTTTCAATGACCAGCCCCGCGCACCGCACTCGGGCATGGACATCGCAGCGCCCGAAGGCACCCCCATTGTCGCCCCTGCACCAGGCGTCATCCTCGCCACGGGCAACTACTTCTTCAATGGCAATACGATCATTCTGGATCATGGCCATGGACTTATCAGTCTGTACTGTCACATGAACACGATTGACGTGGAGGTGGGGGCACGGGTTGAGGCCGGCGAACAGATCGGCGCTGTCGGTCAGACCGGGCGCGTCACCGGCCCGCATCTGCACTGGAGCATCAACCTGAACAACGTGCGTGTCGACCCCGCACTGTTTCTGGGCAATTGAGGGCCGCGTAATCGGCCCAATAATTGCCCTCGCTTTTGCTACTTTTTTAACCACTGGTCCGGTAAAGTACCGTCGCCCAATTCTCGCTCGCTGACCCGGTAAGGCTGCACAGAGTGCTGCCCCCACAAGGAATATTCAATGCCCGGACTCGAACTCTTCTTTCTGCTGCTGGCAGGTCACGCGACCGCGGATTTCGTCATGCAGCCGGAGGCCATGGCCCGCGGCAAAAACCGTCACAGCGACATTCACCGCGTCAAATCCGATGGTTTTCCCCGCTGGTATTACTGGCTCAGCGCCCATGCGCTTGTGCACGGCGGCATGGTCTACCTGATTACCAACAGCCTCTTGCTGGGCGTGATTGAAACGGTATCCCATTGGGTCATCGACTCTGCCAAGTCCGAAGGCGTCATCAACTTCCATCAGGATCAGGGCCTGCATATGGGCTTCAAGGTCGGCTATCTGTTCGCGGTGTAGGCTGCGCGTGCGTTGGTTTGGCCGCCGAATTCTTTTATAGTGGCTCCTACTTTCAATTCCATTGCAATTGGCGTCGCCGTGCCGCGGCGCCACAGGTTCCCAATCCATGAGCAAACGCGAAGAACAGCGCCGTATCCGCGAAGACAAACAGCGTTCCGCAGAACAACGCACCGCCCGCCAGAAACTGATCAGCAGAATCGCTGTCATGGTGCTCGCGCCGCTGCTGCTTATCCTGGTGCTCTATGCCCTCATGTCCCAGGGACCAACCTATTCCCCTGTGGAGATAGCCGACGTTGATCACACCCGCGGCAATCCCGAGGGCGTCAAACTCGTGGTCTATGCAGATTTTCAATGCCCGGCCTGCGCCACGGAGCACCTGCTGGTGGCGCAGGTCTGGAACAGCATCAGCGACCGCACCCAGATGGTGTTCCGCCACTATCCGCTGACCGGCACCCACCCGCACGCCTGGCGCGCGGCGACATATGCCGAGGCTGCCGGTCGACAGGGAAAGTTCTGGGAAATGTACGATTTGCTCTTCATCAACCAGGCTTACTGGTCAACACTGACGGATGTCGACGCCGAGTTTGAAGGTTACCTGGACCAGCTGGGGCTGAATCTGGAGCAGGCACGCGCAGACCTTGAGGATGAGACCTTGATTCAAAAGATACGCAATGACCAGCGCAGTGGCACCCGCTCCGGTGTACGGTCGACGCCTACGCTGTTTGTGGACGGCCGCCTGGTCCCCACTCCACGCACGGCTTCCGAACTGACAGCACTCATCAACGACGCTGCCGCGTCCTGATTAGCGGCCGCACAGCGCGGCAAACCTGCGCAGGACAGCACTCGCCGCGGGCGTCTCCACGACGTCCCGCAACAAGGTGTCAACGTCAAATCCTTCCTCACGCAGCACCGCGTGCCGCACCTGCACATAAGTCCGCATGATTCTGGCCGTGAACTCCGGGTGAAACTGCACGCCCCACGCCCGCTCGCCGATGCGAAAAGCCTGATGGGCATCGTGCGCGCTGGCTCCCAGCAGCACTGCGCTGTCTGGCAGTCGCAATACAGCCTGTGAGTGGCTTGTGTGGGCGTGAAACCGGGAGGGCAGCCCGCCAAGCAAGGCATCCCCAAAAGCCGCCGCGGTGAGGGCGACAGGCACGGTGCCGATCTCGCGCCCATCCGGGTGATAGTCCACATGTCCCCCGCACGCATGGGCCAGTAGTTGATGGCCATAGCAGATTCCCAGAACGGGGAGACCCAGAGCCAGCGCATCGCGCAGCCAGTGCACGGCGACCAGGTTCCATGCTGCCCCGTCGGTAAGCATGGCCGGTGAGCCTGTGATGACCACCCCCGCGAGAGTCGACACCGGCGGCAGCAGGTCCCCCATATGGACACTGACAGTCGGGGTTTCCTCAATACTGAGCCCAAGCGCCGACCGTATCCAGTCTTCAAAATCCTCCCCTTGCGCGCGCAAGGGAGCGAGGGTTTCCCCGGTTTTCATGAGCAGCACGGTGCTTTTGTTCATATTTAACGCAAGATTTGTGGGCCATTACCAGAAGTATAGTATGATTCAGGAATTGATCGAATTTTAACCACAACAATCCTAAACGGAGATAATCAATGACTGGCTTTATTGAAAGTATCGCAGAGGAGTGTCAGGTCTTTGCCTGGCTGCTGCTGCGAGTGCTCAGCAGCGCCATGTTCATGACCCATGGCTGGGCAAAACTGTACGGGGAAAACGCACAAGCTTTGCTTGGGGGCATGGATTTCTTCGGGATCGATCTGGGCATCAACATGCTCTGGGTCGCGGCGGTGATCGAGCTGTTCGGAGGCGCCCTGCTGCTGTTGGGGCTGTTCACCCGCGTCACAGCCCTGCTGGCTGCCATCCTCATGATCATGGCCTACATGAGCGCCCACGCTGCCTGGTTTCCAACCATCAACAACGGCGAGCTGGCAGCCATGTACTTCATGGTCTACTTCCTCATCTTCGCGCGCGGACCTGGTCCGGCCAGTCTGGATGCGCGCTTTTTCGGCCGCGAGTGAACTATGCCCTGGCCGGGTCCATGGCAATACGGATCCGGCCCCAGGCGAAGAGCAAAGTCATCAGCGGGCTGATCAGACAGAACAGCGCCCACGGTGCGTAGGCCATCGTGGCAACCCCGAGCACCCCTGCGTTGTAGGCCCCGCAGGTATTCCAAGGCACCAGAACGGACGTCACTGTGCCGCAATCTTCCAGTGTGCGGCTAAGGTTCTGCGGGGCCAGCCCGCGGTCCTTGTAGGCCTTGACGAACATCCTCCCTGGCACCACGATCGCCAGGTACTGGTCAGAGGCTGACACATTCGTCAGCATGCAGGTGCCGGCGGTGGCAGTGACCAGACCACCAGCACTGCGGACTCGACTGATCAGCGCTTGCGTGATTCTTTGCAGGAATCCTGATGCTTCCATGACGCCACCGAACACCATGGCTGTAATGATCAGCCAGATGGTATTCAGCATGCCTGCCATTCCACCGGACGTCAGCAGCTCGTCCAGCACCACATTGTTCATGGTCAGGGCGATATCCCCATAAACGGCCTGCATGATCACCTGGTAGATGCTGCCATAGGTCTGGCTGAGTTCAGTCAGCAGCGGATACTGTAGCAGCAGTGCGGATGCCAGCCCCAGCAACACCCCGACGAACAGTGCAGGCAGCGCAGCAACGCGTTTCACAATCAGCAAAATGACCACCGCAGGCACGATCAGCAGGAACGGACTCAGATTGAAGCGCTGAGCAAGGAGCGCCTGGGTCTGCGCAGTGGTACTTTCCTGCGCTTCGGGGGTGCCAAGCGCGAAACCAATGATCAGATACAGAACCAGCGTGATGACGATGGAAGGGACGCTGGTCAAACTCAGATAGCGAATATGCGTGAACAGATCCACACCCGTCACCCCGGAGGCCAGATTGGTGGTATCGGAGAGCGGCGACATCTTGTCACCGAAATAAGCCCCCGAAATGATGGCCCCGGCTACCAGCCCCGGATTGAAGCCGAGCGTGTAACCGATGCTCATCAGCGCCACGCCGAGGGTGGCAGATGTCGACCAGGAACTGCCGGTCACAAGCGATGCGATGCATGTGAGCAGGCAGCAACTGAAGATGAAAATGGCCGGATTGAAGATCTGCAGGCCGTAGTAAATCATGGTAGGGACGATGCCGCCGATCAGCCACGAGCCCACCAGAGCGCCGACCATCAACAGAATCAGAATGGCGGGCGTCGCAGCGCGGATGTTCTCCAGCATCATCTCCTGAATCACCGCCCAGCCAACACCCAGTCGCATGCTGATGGCGGCTGCCGTCGCCGCCGCCACGATCAGCGCAGTCTGGTTGGCGCCGGACAGTGCGTCATTGCCATACACCGCCACGTTCAGGCCAAGCAGTGCGAACAGCACCAGGAGGGGAATCAGCGCAAGCCAGAGCGAACGCTCCTCATCCGCGGGTAGTTCTGCCTCGGCAGAGCCTGATGTCACTTTCTCCTGCATCCTCTTCTCCAGCCTTTCGCAGGCTCATGCTGTCATTGAAATCTGCGGCGATACTACTCTTTACGCTACAGCATTAAAACGCCCGACTCTTGGAAAAGCGGTTCCAGACCGAGGCGCACTCAGGCTAATATCCGGTTGCACCCAGCCTCATGCGCTGGACTATCCGGCACTTCAGGAGCCCACCCGATGACTCTGCTCTGCTTCGCCCGACATCTGTCCCTCCGGCACGGCGTTCTTGCCATCAGCATGCTGTTGCCAGCCCTTGGCCAGGCCGACGCCATACGGCAGACCAAAGGCAATTTCGAGGACAAGTTTCGCCAGCTCGATGAAACACTGCCCACCGCCAACACGTGGCGCAACGCGGCAGGGCAGCCCGGTCATGAATACTGGCAACAGAAGGTGGACTACCGCATCAGCGCCGTGCTGGACGAAGCCAATCGCCGCCTGACCGGCACGCAGGGCGTGAGCTACCAGAACAACTCGCCAGACACCCTCAGCTACCTGTGGCTGCAGCTTGACCAGAACATATTCCGCGCTGACTCCATGGCGGAGATGAGCGATGACTTTGGCGGGGTGGGCCGCCGTGGCCCCGCAGTGGAGGCCGGCAGTGCCAGCACTCCTGCGCGCCTGAGCCTCGAAGAGCTGCGCCGTCAGCAGAGCATGGCCGATGTGCCGATGGGCTATGAAATCAGCGGCGTGGTGGACAGCCGCGGCAGCCCCCTTGACTTCACCATCGTGGGCACCCTCATGCGCATCGATCTGCCTGTGCCCTTGCGCAGTGGTCAGAGCACGCAGTTCAATCTCGACTTCGCGTTCAATATCGTCGAAGAAGATGCTGTTTCGGCCCGCAGCGGCTACGAACATTTTCCGGATGACGAGCGCGAGGGCGGCAACGACATCTTCCTGATGGCACAGTGGTTTCCGCGACTGGCCGCCTATACCGACTACGAAGGCTGGACCAACAAGGAGTTTCTGGGCCGAGGCGAGTTCACGCTGGAATTCGGTGACTATGAAGTCGAGATGACGGTGCCCGCCGATCACATCGTCTCGTCTACCGGAGTGCTCAACAATCCGGCGCAGGTGCTGACCGAAGAGCAACGCGCTCGTCTGAGTGCGGCTGAAACTGCAACGCGGCCTGTGTTCATCGTGACCCCGGATGAAGCACTGGAGAACGAACGTGAAGCCTCCACAGACACCAAGACCTGGCGCTTCTCCGCGCAGAACGCGCGCGACTTCGCCTGGGCTTCTTCCCGCAAGTTCATCTGGGACGCCAAGGGCTACCAGCAAGGGGGCGACGTGCGCCCTTTCGTCATGGCCATGTCCTTCTTCCCGAAGGAAGGCGAGCCGCTGTGGTCCACCTATTCCACTGAATCAGTCATCCACACACTGGAAGTCTATTCGCGCTTCTCGTTTGATTACCCCTACCCCACGGCGCAATCGGTCAACGGACCTGTGGGTGGCATGGAGTATCCCATGATCACCTTCAATGGCCCGCGCACCACACTGCAGGACGATGGCAGTCGCACTTATTCGCTGGCCGAAAAACAGTTTCTGATCGGCGTGGTGATTCACGAGATCGGCCATACCTATTTCCCCATGATCGTCAATTCCGACGAGCGCCAGTGGACCTGGATGGACGAAGGCCTCAACAGCTACCTGGACGGCGTGGCCGGTCGCGAGTGGGACCCGGACATCCCCTGGGGCGTGGAGCCGGCGGACATCACCGACTACATGCGCTCACAGGATCAGGTGCCGATCATGACGCAGTCGGACAGCATTTCCCGCCTCGGCCCCAACGCCTATTCCAAGCCGGCGGCCGCACTCAACATCCTGCGCGAGACCATCATGGGGCGCGAGCTGTTTGACTTCGCGTTCAAGCAGTATGCCACTCTGTGGATGTTCAAGCGCCCGACGCCGGCCGACTTTTTCCGCACCATGGAAGAAGCTTCCGGCGTGGATCTGGACTGGTTCTGGCGCGGCTGGTTCTACTCCACTGACCATGTGGATATTGCACTGCAGCGCGTCTACGAGATGCGCCTGGACACCGAGAACCCCGACATCGACTACGACCGGCGCCGCCAGGAAGATGCCGCCAAACCTGGCTCGCTGTTCGTGCAGCGCAATGCCGAGGCGGGCATGCGCACCTGGGTCGAGCGCAATCCGGAAGTGCGGGACTTCTACGATGACAATGACCGCTTCACAGTGACCAACAAGGACCGCAATGCCTACAACGCGTTTCTGGAGGACCTCGAGGTCTGGGAACGTGAGGCTCTGGATCGCGCGATTGCGGAAGACAAGAACTACTACGTGCTCGAGTTTGCCAATGTGGGCGGCCTGGTCATGCCGATCATTCTTGGCATCACTTATGAGGACGCCAGCACGGAAGACATCTACATACCCGCTGAGATCTGGCGCCGCAGCCCGGACAGCGTGCGCAAGCTGGTGGTCACCGACAAGCAGGTGGCCAGCATCGTGGTCGACCCGTACTGGGAAACCGCGGATGTGGACATCGAGAACAACTACTATCCGCGCCGCCTGATCCCCTCCCGCGTGGAGGCATTCAAGTCGGAGGGTGCGGGCGGACTGACTGGCCGCGACCTGATGCAGGACATCAAGACAGAACTGAAGACGGAAGAGGAGGCTGCTGCAGACGCGGCAGAGGACACCGGGGACACCCAGTGAACGGACCAGCGACACGCAGAAAGCTCCTGCTGGCAGCCTGCGTGCTGCCGGGCGTGCTGTGGCTGGGCTCCGTCAACGAGGCCGACGCCCACCAGCAGCAGGCCGCGCTGACGCGGGTGTTGTTCAATGGCCGCAACGGCAACGTGGAAGTCATGCATCGCTTCCTGGTGCATGACGCGGAACATGCCGTGCGGCAACTGCTGGACCCGGAGGCAGACATCATCGCCTCCGCGCCAGCACGGGAACAGTTCGCCCAGTATGTGATCGAGCGTTTCTTCCTGCTGGGTCTGGAAGGCAACACGCTGCCACTGGCATACGTTGGGCAGGAAATCGACGGCAACTTTCTGTGGGTATATCAGGAGATGCCGATTCCGGTGCAACTCAACGGCCTCTCGATCATCCACAATGCACTGCGCGATCTGTGGCCAGACCAGAACAACCTGGTCAATATCGAACGCGACGGCATGGTGCAGACGCTGAATTTCACCGGCACCGTGGAATGGCAAAGCGTTACTTTCGAATAAATGTGGCTATAATCGCCGCCCTTTCCAGCCTCAGGATTCCCTCTTGACACAGCTCGAGCACTGCAACTCCATCATGGCGCTGCGCCAGCGTGAACTCGCCATTCCCCGACGTCCGTTTCTGGCGCGGGGCAGCAAGGTCGTCCGTTGCCAGACCTGCCTCATGCCACTCAAGGCCTGCATCTGCGCCGTGCGCCCTGTCCCCCTGCACGGCAGCGCGTTCTGCTTCATTCTGTACTGGGGAGAAGCCTTCAAGCCCACCAATACCGGCCGGCTGGTGGCCGATGTGATTCATGACAATCACGCGTTTCTGTGGGACCGCACCCGCCCCGACCCAGCCCTGCTGGCCCTGCTCACAGACCCTCGGTACGAGCCCGTATTGGTCTTCCCCACGCAGTATGCCGAGCCGGAGCGCTGCATCGAATCGCCTGCGGAGTTGCCAGGAATCGCTGCAGGAAAGACGCCTCTGTATGTGATGCTCGATGGTACATGGCGAGAGGCCAAGAAGATGTTCCGCAGTGCCTATCTGGCACCTCTGCCTGTGCTGGGCCTCAATCCCGAAGCAGGCTCCCGCTATCAGTTGCGCGAGGCGGTTCACAAGCATCAGCTGTGTACGGCAGAAGTCGCTGCGCTGGTGCTGGCGCTCGGCGGGGATGCGCCCGCGGCAACGGCCCTGGGGGACTATTTCGAAGTGTTCCGGCGCAATTACGTGGCCAGCAAACCGCATATGGTGCTGCGGGAAGATTAGTCGGCCAGTTCTACGCGGTTGCGGCCCTTGTCCTTGGCAATGTAAAGCGCTCGATCTGCACGCTGCATGAGAGTGTCCAGTGTGTCGCCCTGCCGGAACTGGGCCACGCCCGCACTGACATGAATACTGAAAGCGCCACGGGCTCCCACCATGGACAGCCGTGAGGCACCATCCAGAAGCCTCTGCAGAATGATGCGGGCACCTTCCATCTCGGTGTCGGGCAGCATCAGCACAAATTCCTCCCCACCAAAGCGGGCGAACAGATCGGTAGAACGCGCTTCGCCAAGACACATCTGGCTGAACTGGCACAGCGCATCATCCCCCGCCTGATGGCCCTGCACGTCATTGATGATTTTGAAGTGGTCCAGATCCAGCACCGCAAGGCACAGCGCTGACTTGTGGCGCGCGGCGCGCTTCATGCTGCGCTCGAACTGACTGTTGAAGGATCGTCGATTCAGCGCACCGGTCAGCGGGTCTACCGTGGCAAGGCGTTTGAGCTCTTCCTCCATAGCCCGCCGGTGGGCAATGTCCCGGAGCTCGACCACCACATCGCCCGGCCCCTCATCATCGAGCGGCACGACTCGCAACTCGGCGGGAAAACTGCTGCCGTCACCCCGTTTGACATCCACATCGACCACGTTGCCATCGGCATCATGCAGCAGCTTCGCCAGCGCGGTTCTGGCGCGCTTGGGAAAGAATTCCTCGAAAGCCCGTCCCAGCAACTGCTCGCGTGTGCAGCAGGTGAGAGCCTCGAGCTGTTGATTGGCATCGCTCAGGCGCCCATCCTTGAGCACCGCGACGCCCGCACTGGAGACATTGAGCAGACGCTCGAAACGCAGCGCGATCTGTCGCGCCTGCTCGGCGTTGGCGCGGCTGCCGGCCAGAATACGCTGCATCGTCATGAGCACCATGCCGATGAAGCCCATCAGCAGCGCGGGAAGGGCGAAGTTGTAAGGAAGCAGGTAGCTGAACGACTCATAGGGCTGCACATACGGCTGCCCGCTCAGCCACGCCTCTGCGGCGAACCAGGCCCGCAGCAGGGTGACCAGCGAATAAATGGCGAGGCAGACGCCTACGAGAAGGCGCGCCGGGCGCGTGGCCGGTTCGTCCCTGTGCCACAGCAGCAGCTGCACGGCCTGGAGCGGCAACAGGCCGGCAATCAGGGAATACACCATCATCAGGAAATCGGAGTTGCCCGCCGTGTACCAGTAATGCAGGTTGAAGGCCATGATCAGCAGCACGCTGGCCGGCACGATCCAGTAAGGCAGCGGACGCCCCACGAACCGGAAGATGCCCAGCATCAACACCGCTTCACCGGCCAGTTGCAGCGCGTTGGCAAGGATATTCAGGGCGGCACTGCGCGTGACCACAAAGAGGAAAAACACCAGCACGCCTGCGACCAGCATCCATGCCCCTGCCATCCACCAGGCCGGCCCGGGAATCGGTCTGGCAACCACCCACAACGCGGTAGCAGCAATGGCGACCGCAAGGACCAGGTTGACCCCCAGCAGCATGGGTGAAAAATACAGAGCTTCCATCAGCAGTCATCCCTGATGAAACACCCCACCGCCTCCAGCATGGCGTCATAGTGTGGATTGAAGGACCCGCGGCGGACGAGCTTGCCTTCATGGCGACCCTCGCTGCCCAGGTTGCGCTCGCCATAGACAGTCTGAGTCGGATCATTGCGGCAAGTCTGGAAGTCGGGACTGCCATCGCCGTACTGCAGGCAGATTGCGTAGGCACCATCAAGGCCATAATGAAGATCTTCGGGCGGCATTGAAATGCTGGTGTGCGACAAACTGACCACGCGCTGCTCCGGCGCTTCTGCAGCCACCACCTGCAGACCGGTACACATCGATGAAGGGCCACTGTCAGTGGCCTCTGCGCGGTACCACAACATCTGCCGGGAATCGACGGGCGCCTTGGTGCAAAAGAATTCCAGTGCTGCTTCCATGTTGACCGTGGTGTCATCACCGCTGCCAGCCATGAACACTGGTACCTGCAGCGGTTCGAAATCAGGGTCGGTCAGCCCCCGGGTCAGCAGATAGAATTCGGCGCCAGCATTCATCGAGAACGACTCGTAGCGCGCGGCATCGTGTTCGCTCTCGCGGCCGAGCCAGGCACTGAACCAACGGGCATAGGGGGAGAGCCATGCGGCATCACTGCGCGCCGCAAGGGCCGGCGAGAGCATGATCAGGCCTTGGAGCAATTCATCATCGCGGTGCGCATCGGCATAACGTATCGACAAGGAGGTGCCAGTGGAAAAGCCGACCAGGTAGAGTGCGTCGACTTCGCCACGAAAGCTGTCAACGCCGTACTGCGTCACGCTCAGCCAGTCAGCATGGCGCATCGCCAGGGTATCACCCGGCAGCGTGCCATGGCCGGGCAGCAGCAGTCCGCGAATCAGCGCACAGGGGAACTCTTCCAGCAAGGAGGCGGCCACGCCGCGCAGCAGATAGGGGGAATCCGTGAGGCCATGAATCAGCAGAAAGCCCTGGCGCTTGCTTACCGCAACACTTTCCGGACAGGCGCTCGCCGGGTTGCGCATCTCGTAGGGCGCCCGCATGGCGACGACGCGCTCCAGCGGATATCCGGAGCCGAAGGGGTTTTCCTGGTCAGCATAGTGGTAGGTGGACAGGACTTCCCGAATACGGGACTCATTTTCAAGGACGTAATCAGAGAAGGGCGTCTGCGGTGCGGGAATCCAGGCCTCGCGACCCGATGCCTGATGCAGCGGAGAATCCCCTGGCGATGTGCAGGCCAGCAACGCACCCATCAGTGCGAGCAGTGCTCCTCTTCTCACGGTGCCCCGCATTCTCCATCCCCTGTGTTGTTGTCGACGCTGCACCGGGCTTCCGGTCAGGTGCGGGGTGCCTTGCGATTCTTCTTGATACGACGCTTCTGTGCCACCTGCTGATAGGTCAGATCCTTCTCGTGGCGGATGAAGGGGTTCTCGTCACTGCGGTACTGAATCCGGATGGGCGTGCCTTCCAGACGCAGAATCTTGCGGAAGGTCTTCTCCAGATAACGGCTGTAGCTGTCAGGAATCTTGTCCGTCTGCTTGCCATGAATCACGATGATGGGAGGATTATGTCCTCCGGCATGCGCGTAACGCAACTTGATGCGGCGGCCGTCCACGATCGGCGGTTGATGCTCTTCCACTGCCGCTTCCAGCACCTGGGTCAGGATGCTGGTGGTCAGTGTCTTCTGGGCGGCTTCATAGGCGCCGTGGATGGACTCGTAGAGATCGCCGACCCCGGTGCCATGCAGTGCAGAAATGAAGTGGATCTTGGCAAAGTCTACGAAGGCGAAGCGGCGACGAATGTCCGACTTCACTTTTTCCTTCTGCTCCAGGTCCATGCCGTCCCATTTGTTGAGGGCGATCACCAAGGCACGGCCGGCGTCCAGCACATAGCCCAGCAAGTGCAGATCCTGTTCCACGATGCCCGTGCGGGCGTCGATGATCAGGATCACCACGTTGGCATCCTCGATGGCCTGCAACGCTTTCACCACGGAGAACTTCTCAACGGTTTCAGTGGTTTTGCCACGGCGCCGGATGCCGGCGGTGTCGATCAGGGTGTAGTGTTCGCCATGCCGCTCGAAGGGAATATAGACGCTGTCCCGGGTGGTGCCCGGCATGTCGAAAACCACCACGCGCTCCTCGCCCAGCATGCGGTTGACCAGTGTGGACTTGCCGACATTCGGCCGTCCCGAGATGGCGATCTTGATGCCCGTCTGGGCAGCAGGCGTCAGGGGTTCATCCTGAGGGAACTGCGCCAGCACGTCGTCGATCATCTTGCGAACGCCCCGGCCCTGGCTGGCGGTGACCGGAAAGACGCGGTGGATGCCCAGCCCGAAGAAATCGCCCATGGCCACGTCTTCGTCGATGCCATCGACTTTGTTGACGACCAGGCAGACATTCTTCTGCTGCTTGCGCAAGTATTCCACGATATGGGTGTCACCCGGCGTCAGGCCAGCACGGCCATCCACCAGCAGCAAGACGCAATCGGCTTCCTCGATGGCAAGCAAGGACTGTGACGCCATTTCGAAGTCGATCCCCTCTTCTTCTCCCGAGAGCCCGCCGGTATCGATGACGATGAAGGGCCGGTCAGCAATGCGCCCTTCGCCATACTGACGAT
>CAISYX010000168.1 GCA_903889815.1 uncultured Gammaproteobacteria bacterium | reverse complement strand
CCTGCCAGCTCAGGGGCAGGGAATTGAAGGTCTGCGTCATGTGCAGGGCAATGGCGAGCATGTCCTGGTGGCGGCCGCTCTCCCAGGCCCGTTGCAGCTGCTCAAGCACGCTGTCCAGCGTCTGCGAGCCGCTCATCGTCCCGCACCACCGGCCATTTGCAGCACGCAGTCCCATTCGGCGGCACTCACAGGCATCACCGACAGGCGATTGCCACGCTGCAGCAGCGGCATCTGTGCCAATGCGGGCATGCTGCGCAGGGCATCGAGGCTAAGCAGTTGCGGCAGGCAGCGCACAAACACCATGTCCACGGCCACCCAGCGTGGCGCATCCACCGGGCTCTTCGGGTCATGATACGGCGAGGATGGGTCGAACTGCGTGGGATCGGGGTAGGCGGAACGCGTGACCTGGACGACGCCGGCCACGCCGATGAGCTTGCAGCTGGAGTGGTAGACCAGCACCCCATCGCCCTCGGTCATGGTTTTCAGATAATTGCGAGCCTGGTAATTGCGCACGCCCACCCAGGCGATTGCCGCTTCCGGCGCACGTTCAAAGTCTGCAATGCCGCACTCGGCAGGTTCGGTCTTGGCAAGCCAGCAGGCCATGGCAACGCTCCGGAATCATGAATCAGCGTGCATGGTTTCAGAGCCCGGCGCCTGCGGCAAGAGGATGGTCTACATCCCGACAGCCTGGAAGGATCCCGCAGTAAAACTGGCACGTGACACTCCTGGCGCTATCAGTCCTGATATTTCTCGATGATGAGGGACAACTTTTCCGGTTCCTGCAAGAGCGCTTCGACACACACAGAGTCAAGCTTGCCCGCTGCGCTCATTTTGCGCAATTCCGCGGCCGCCTCGGCAATGGACCAGGGGGCCTTGTAGGGGCGCTTGCTGGTGAGCGCATCGAAAATGTCAGATACAGTCACAATGCGCGCTTCGACAGGCACAGCATCCCCGGACAAACCAGCGGGATAGCCACTGCCGTCCATGAACTCATGGTGACACGCCACGATGTTGCGCATCAATTTCGAATCTGGCATCGACGCGAGCGCGAAGTCGGCAACGATGGTGTCGATCATCCCTGCTCCCAGAGTGACATGGGACTTCATGATGTCTCGCTCGTGCTGATCAAGAGCCCCGGGTTTCAGCAGGATGCTGTCGGGAATGCCGATCTTGCCGATGTCGTGCAGAGGCGCAAACAAACGGATGTGATGAATGCTCTCGTCGCTCAGGCCGAACCGGGTTGCCACATTGCGCGCGATGATTTCCGAAAATCGGGCCATCCGTTCAAGGTGAGCTCCCGTCTCGAAGTCGCGAAGATTGGCGAAATCCCTCGCCACGTGGGCCGAAGCGATTATCGAATTGATGGCGGAAATCGCCGAGGAGACCGTCAGATTGATCAGAGTGGAGTACACCATCAAGTCGCGCTGAACTGTCTGCGTGAATGCATGGGCCTGCAGGGAATCGAAGAAAATCAGGCCCATGAAGCCCGCGGAGTCGAACATGGGCACAGTGTAGGAAGACTGGTAGCCCTGACTGAGCAACCAGCGCGAGTGTTCGGCGTTGGCAGTGACAGTCTGCTGAATCTCATCAATGACCCGCGGTTCACCGCTGTTCATGATGCGTGACAAGGAAGGGCTGTCGGCAATCTTGAAATGATAGGCGGTAATTGGCTCGCCGCTGCGGTTGCTGTTGATGAAGGTTTTCAGCTCGCCGGTTTCCGAATCGTGCAGCGCGCACGCGATTCGTTCTATGGCGGGGACTTTATCCAGCATGCTCTCATGCAGCCTGCCAAGACGCTGTGACAGGCTGCTGTCTGTGTATAGCAACTGCGAAAACAGGGCACTTCGACTGTCGGGCATTTATGCCTTCCTGACCATAAGAGAGTGGCCAAAAAGTGTACTCCCTGATCAGCGCAACAGCACCAAAGAATTGGTGTGATAAAGCAAAGCTTTGCACTGCATCACAGCGCAGGGCTCGCCTGCACCGGCACCATCACTTCATTGCGCCTTAGAAACGGCGGCATGAAGGGCGGATTGTACGCGGCACTCATCAATTCTCCCGTCACGGTGACGCCTGCCTTTTCCAGCGCCTCCATCAGAACCGTCTCGTGCTTGCGCTGGTTCGCGTCAGTCCAGCGCCCGGAATAGCGGTGCACGGCAAGCAACTGTCCCGGCACTTCGCGAATGTTGACCAGTGGGCTGGCGGGCATGGGCACCGTGTCGAGCGTGTACTCGCCGGGCACCACGAAGGCCACAGACCATCCAGCACCGCTTTGCTGCTGCTGCACCGGAGCCGTCATCGCAATTTTCTCACTCACCTGTGTCTGCTGCACCGGCGCTGTCATGGCAATTTTCGACTGTGATTTGTTGTCGCCGGTAATGTAGTCGAACAAGCGCCTGAAGCCGATATTGGCGGCGTCATTGCGATCCGCGGTGGCCTCGACGATGGTTTCAGCAACCAGATAGGGCGCGTACTGGCGGTACTCAATGTCGTCGACCGTCGCGACGACGCTGTAGGCAGGTTCTTCAATGGCCATGGCGTTGACTGCGTGAAGGAGCGTTAAAAGAAACAGCAGGACTGCGGTGTTCGTGACCTTGTTCATGTTCATTTAATCTTCTTGTCAATTGGCATTCAGTAAACCTGACTATCCTCCTCGCGGTATCTCACTGCAAAGAGCCCATCAGGCGTTTGTTGACCAGCATCAGGCACTCGCCGAAAACACCCGGGGTCAGGGCTTCGGGCCGCAGTAGCCGCGGGATCTTGAGAATCCTGCAGGTGCCAGTGTGCGTCAATTCAATACGGCCCCCGCGCACTCTCAGATGAATCTGTGCAACATTCATTTCCACAAGAACGCCGAGCATCGCGGTGGCGATGAGGGTCACGATCAGCGCGCCGGCAAACCTCGTGG
>CAISYX010000167.1 GCA_903889815.1 uncultured Gammaproteobacteria bacterium | reverse complement strand
TGGGCCCGGTCCGCTCCCACAGGGCTGGCTGCCGCCTGGTCTCAGCGACGCAACGGCAGGCGCCGCGTTCACTCAGTGAGGAGGCGGGGCGCTTCGACCAGGAATAGTGGCAGTGCAAGGCGCCCCACTGCGCGACCCGCTGCGCCGCTGGCGCAGCCACTGCGCCTCCACTGCCGGGTTTGCCCGCCGCGGCAGAAGGGTGGAGGCTTTCCCCGGCGGGGAAAGCAGGTACCATGAATTTCGCGGGCAAGCCCGCTCCAACAAACGGGCTAGCCCGCTCCAACAACAAAAACAAGAGAGTACTCATGACCCCACCCTTCCGCTTCGCCGTCTTCGGCCT
This sequence comes from uncultured Gammaproteobacteria bacterium, assembly GCA_903889815.1. GTDB lineage: Bacteria > Pseudomonadota > Gammaproteobacteria > Pseudomonadales > Pseudohongiellaceae > UBA5078. The sequence goes on along the minus strand of CAISYX010000167.1, from coordinate 2,645 downwards.
CTGTAGCCTGTCCGCCGCGATTCACGCCGCCGAACCGCTCCCCACGCTGCCACGCTACGAGCACGCCGAGGTCGACATCACCCTCGATGGCTATCTCGATGAAGCTGTCTGGCAGACGCTGCCGGTTATCGACGGCATGCGCGTTATTCAGCCCGACACCCTCGAACCCGCCCCGGTAGAGACCCACTCGCGCATTTTCTATACCGAGCGCGGCATGTATGTGGGCGTGATGAACTATCAGGATCCGGACACTCTGGTGGCGCGCATGAGTTCCCGCGATGCCGGCATCCAGCGCGACGGCTATGTCATCTCCATCGACGCGTCGGGCGAAGGTCTGTACGGGTACTTCCTGCGCATGAATCTGGGTGGCACGTTCTCGGATGGCACCATCCTGCCTGAGCGGCAGATCAACCGGCAGTGGGACGGGCCCTGGGATGCCGTGACCCGGGAGACCGACGAAGGCTGGGTAGCCGAGATCTGGATTCCCTGGTCCATGATGTCCCTGCCCCAGTCGGGCAGCTCCCGCCGCATTGGCTTGTATACCGAGCGCATGGTGGCCGCCCGGGGCGAGACCTATTCCTGGCCCGCGCTGCCGGGCACCAACAGTGAATACCTTTCCGCGTTCCAGAAATACGAGCTCACGGGCGTGAACCCGGCCACGCAGTTCACCTTTTACCCTTACAGCTCGGCCACCTTTGACGATATGAAGAACACCACTGACTATCGCGTGGGCGCCGATGTGTACTGGCGGCCGAGCTCCAACATGCAGCTCTCGGCCACGCTGAACCCCGATTTCGGCACGGTGGAGTCGGACGACGTGGTGGTGAACCTTGGCGCGTTCGAAACCTTCTTCGAAGAGAAGCGCACGTTCTTTCTCGAAGGGCAGGACGTCTTCAGTACCTCGCCCCGCGATGGCGGTGGCGGCTTCGGGCCCACGACACTGCTGAACACCCGGCGCATCGGGCGGCAGGCCAGCTTCACAGTGCCCGCTGGCGTCAGTGTGATTCCCACCGATCTCAGTCGTCCCACCGACCTGCTCGGCGCCGCGAAAGTGACCGGGCAGTCTGGAAACTGGCGCTATGGCACCTTGCTCGCCTCGGAGGACAACTCCCTGGTGCGTGGCACACGCGCCGATGGCAGCCGCGTGACGCTGGAAGCCCAGGGCCGCGACTTCGCCATCGGCCGCCTGCTCTACGAAGACACCACTGGCGGCGGGCGCCGCGCCATGGGCTGGTTCGGCAGCAACCTTGCCTATCCGGACAGCGACGCGATGGTCAACGGCGTGGATCTGCACTACTTCTCGGTCGACAACCGGTGGATCTTCGACGGCCAGCTGGTGCACAGCGACGTCCGCGATGTCACCGGCCGCGGCGCTTATTTCGACCTGGATTATCGCCCCGCTCGCGGTGTGCAGCACTCCCTCACCGCCACCTACATGGACGATGAGCTGCAGCTGAACGACATCGGCTTTCTCACTCGCAACGACCTGGTGCAAGGTGACTACCGGTTCAATATCTCGCAGTCCGACCTTCCCGGCCTGCGTTCCCGCTCCCGCACCGTGCAGGTCAACAATCAGTGGAACACCGACGGCCGCCCCGTGCGCCTGGGCTTCTTCTACACCGAAAACCTGACCTTCCTCGACAACGACTCGTTCAACACCACGCTGCGCTACTTCCCGCCACGTGTGGACGACACCCTGAGCCGCGGCAATGGCACGTTCAAGATTCCCGAACGCTGGGCTGTGGATGCGTCCTGGCGCAGTGACCGTGCGCTGCCGCTGTCGTGGACCGTGGGCATCAACGCCGGGCAGGAGGATCTGGGCCTGCAGAACCTGAGCTACAACGCGGGCATTACCTGGAACCCGAATGATCGCCTGTCGGTGGACGTCAACGCGCGGTATATCGACCGCGAGGCCTGGCTGATCCACCAGGGCAATGGTCGCATGACGGCCTTCGAGGCCAATGAGTGGGCGCCCCGCGCCGAGCTGGACTACTTCATCAATGCCAAGCAGCAGCTGCGTTTTTCGCTGCAGTGGACGGGCATCAAGGCTTTCGAGAATCGTTTCTACCAGGTGGATGCATCAACGGTGGATTCGCTGGTGCAAACCGGCGATGTCACGACGGGCACGGACGACTTCGCCATCAGCCGCATGAGCTTTCAGGCACGCTACCGCTGGGAGATTGCGCCGCTGTCAGACCTGTTCTTCGTGTATACGCGGGGCGGGAATCTGGCTCGCACGTTCGAGGATGATTATGCGGGGATGTTTGAGCATGCGTGGTTTGATCAAGTGGTGGACAACTGGGTGGTGAAGCTGCGCTACCGCCTGTAGGAGCGGGCCTGCCCGCGAACCGTGCGCTGTGCGGGGCGAGCTGCCCGGGGCCCGCCCCGGGCAACTCGCCTGGAGCCCTGCGCCACGTCCACATGCACTCCGATTCAGATAACGCGTCACCACCCCGGGAGAGGGGCGGAGCTCCGTTCGCGTACAGGAGAAGTAGCGAGACATTACGCTCCGCCACTCCCTCAAGCCGGCAGTGCGACGCTGGCGTTGCGAGAGGTCACTGGCCGGGGGCAGGCAGGGACGGACCGTCGCCAGCCAGGGAGGGCGGGCGCCGAGCCTACAGGGATGTACTCGTGGCGTGTCCGGA